>DBWN01000086.1:3200-6882 GCA_002308935.1 Bacteroidales bacterium UBA1237
GGCTATGCGGATTACCTCCCCGTTCATCTGGGAGAATCCCAGAAACTGTACCGCAGCGGTGCCCTCAAATGCAATGTCGCGATGGTTCAGGTTTCACTTCCGGATGAGAACGGCATGGTCTCCCTCGGAACGTCAGTGGACTGCTCAATCGCCGCCATTGAATCCGCAGATCACGTCATCGCTGTTGTGAACAAGAACGTGCCTTATGCCTTCGGTGACCTTGTGAGCATCGACCAGATAGACACATTCGTCGAGGCGGATACCCCTCTTGTCACCGCATCTTTCGCTGAGCCTACCCCGACTGAGGCTCTGATCGGAAAGAACTGCGCATCGCTGGTTCCTGACGGAGCATGCATCCAGATGGGAATCGGAGCGCTTCCCAACGCTCTCGCTGCAGAATTGGTGAACCATAAGAACATCGGAGTACATACTGAGATGTTCGCCGA
The DNA here is from genome assembly GCA_002308935.1 of Bacteroidales bacterium UBA1237. Classification (GTDB taxonomy): domain Bacteria; phylum Bacteroidota; class Bacteroidia; order Bacteroidales; family UBA932; genus Cryptobacteroides. Next base: position 3,647 of record DBWN01000086.1, read on the forward strand.
CGGCATTCTGCGCCTCATAAAGAGGGGAGTGGTCAACGGCGCTTCCAAGAACATCGACAAGGGCAAAGTGGTCGCATCGTTCCTTCTTGGCTCCAATGATGTGTACAACTTCATTGACCACAATCCGGATGTCCTCATGAAGGATATAAAGTACACCAATGACCCTTGGGTGATCTCTCAACTGGACAACATGATGGCGATCAATTCCGCTACTGAGGTCGACCTCACCGGCCAGATCAGCGCCGACTCCATCGGTACGAGAATCTTTTCGGGAACCGGCGGCCAGCTTGACTTTGTCAAGGGCGCTACCATGGCCAAGGGAGGAAAGAGCATCACCGCTTTCGCCTCAAGGACCAACAAGGGTATAAGCAAGATAGTACCCATGCTGAATCCCGGCGCCGGTGTCGTCACTCCTAGGGCTGACGCCCACTATATCGTGACTGAATATGGTATTGTGGACCTTTACGGAAAATCCCTCCAGGAAAGGGCGAAACTCCTTATCAGCATCGCTCATCCTGATGATCGCGAGATGCTCGACAGGGCTGCTTTCGAGAGGTTCGGTCCCCATTACCACAACTTCAGCATCTAGTTTCGCCCATAGGGCGTTCCAATCAACGGTTTCAATAAGGCATGCAGTTTGCAATAGCAGACTGTAAGGGCCATATAGCCCCGGTTTTGTTAACATTATATATCATGGAACGGCATTATTCATTTTTCGGGAACATTAAGGGAGTAGCGGCTCTTGTATGTTGCGCTCTCGTTGTATCCTGTACTCACGGAAGTGTCGGCAGAAGGGATTGGGAATATCCTGATGATGAGCATCCTTCCCGTGGAGTGCAGATGGTACAGAAAGGCTCTTGGACGATCAATTATGACGGCCGTTACCCTGTCATCGACACGGATGGTCTTACATACATGGTCGACGGGATCACCCTCAAGACCAATGACAGCGAAACATATTATCTCGATGTCATAAAGAAAGAGGATTATACTGGATCTTACAAAAGCAGTCCTTATACAGCTGCTTCAGCACATCTTGCGGCACTTAAGAAAGCGGGAGTCCAGCCTTCTTCCGGAGACAGCGAAACATATTTCGATATCGGGGATGAAGGAGGCGTGGATTGGATAGCCCTCGCTTTCGGCGTGAACTCAAGAGGTGAACTGTCCGGTTCATATCAGATAAAGGAATATACCACCCAGAAACTCAAGGCCGAGCAGATCGATTCTTGGAAACTCGAATACAAGGGTCGTGAACTCCTTCCTGACGGACAGGGAGGTGAGGTCTTCTGCGAGATGATTTCAGCGGTTTCGAACACCGACGAGAGCTACACGATCGACATCACTTATGATGATTTCATAAAGAACAACTTCGGAGGCGACCTGATGGAGTACTTCTGGTACGTGTCAGATTTCGTGAACGGAATGGTTGAGGAAGGAAAGAGCTTCTCCGACTATCTGTACTACGGTTCTGTGGACGTTGATTTCAACCGTCTGAAGGCTGACTCGTGGACAGCTTACGCCATCGGAATGGACGCATACGGCAATCCTACCGGACATTATGCCAAGGTTGATTTCAACATCATTCCTGAGAATCCGACCGACGGATATCTTGCTTGGCTCGGTGAATGGGATGTGACCGGCATGGGATACACCCTTGACGCAAACGGCAACCGCTCATCCAACAAGACTGAAATCACCTACAGGATCAAGGTGGAGACCTACGACCCCAATTACGATTACCTGATTACCGGTTGGGAGTCCAGCATCTCTTCTCCCAATCAGCTTGATTTCCTTGCAGGATATGACAAGAGCACTCAGCAGCTGTACTTCTACAGCCAGTACATCCTGAGCAACTCAGACGATGAAGGAGACTACGAGACTCTTCTCCTGGGCGAAGTCCGTTCCGGAAGCCAGACTTACTTCCTTACTGATGAAGGACTGAAGATCGCTAAGGCGACCGTCTCTGAGGACGGCACCGAAGCCAATGTCGAAGGATGCCCTGTTTCGGTCATCATGGACGACAACAAGACCTTCAACACAAACTTCATCCTGATGCAGTACTACGACATTTATCTGGATTCAGATACCTTCTATACTTACAATGATGTCCCTGAATTCCCCTTCATGATGAAGAAGGTGGGTACCGGCAAGGCGATGTCTTCTCCTAAGAGTGCAGGCGTTCCTGCCGAAAGGAGGGCAGTGCGTCCTTCAGCGGTCCGTTCCGTCAGCGGAGTTTCCGCTCCTGTGACCGGTGGAGCATCTGTGGAAAGAAGGACTGCTTTCGGCGGTAATGTCCGCCAGGCTTCTGTAACCAAGGCCGCTTCCTCAGTGAAAAGGACTCCCGGTAAGGCTATCGATTCCTCCAAGTCTGGAAGAAGGTAGTAATCAGAGTCACTTCCGTCAGGGAAGAGCCTGAAAGTAACGATCCCCGCTTTGCTTGGCAAGGCGGGGATCATCGTATAGGTATTTCCGTAAGGAGCTTATTCGCTGATGGGGACGAGGGCGAATGAAAGTTGGCCTCTGCAGCAAAGCTTACCGTTGACTTCAAGCTTGGCTGAGCAGAAGAACAGCATGTTCTGAGGACCTCCTCTTCTGTCATCCAGAGTAGCGGTCACTTCACAGACGTCTCCGGGTTTTACCACATTCTTGAAACGGATCTTGTCCATTCCTGCATAGAGGGTGATATGTCCGGGTATTTCATCCTTGACCAGGATGGCGCAGCTCTGAGCCATGATTTCGCACTGGATTACACCAGGGACGATAGGGTTTCCGGGGAAATGACCCTGAGTGAAGAATTCGTCTTCCTTGATCTTGTACTTGGAGTGAGCCACTCCGTTCTCATCGATCCAGGCTTCCTCGATAAGGAGCATCGGCTCCCTATGGGGCAGGTACTGTTTGATTTCTTCTTTGTTCATGAGGTTCGGGTTTTTGTTGAGTCTGTTTTATTGTCGATCTTATCCTTCGTATTTACGGAAGGCGACGCAAGCGTCGTGTCCTCCGAAACCGAGGGAATCTGAGATACCGATGGTGATATCTGACTTGAGAGCGACATTGGGAGTGTAGTCAAGGTCGCACTCGGGATCAGGACAATCGAGGTTGATTGTCGGAGGGATGATACCGTTCTTGAGGGCAAGGACAGTAGCGATAGCCTCGGCTGCTCCGGCTGCTCCGAACATGTGTCCGGTCATTGACTTGATGGAGCTGATGTGCGCCTTGTACGCGAAATCTCCCAAAGC
>DBWN01000160.1:0-1449 GCA_002308935.1 Bacteroidales bacterium UBA1237
TTGGGATTCGATCATCCCGGGACAGGGGAGAGGGTGCATTTCGAGGTGCCCCTGCCGCAAGACATGACCCTCCTTCTGGAGAAATGGCGCAAATACGCCGGCAACATGCCCGAAGAACCTTAGGGCCAGGGCATAAAAGAAAGGGACAAACTAGTTGTCCAGTTTGTCCCCATTCTCATTGTAGATTTCATTCTGCAGGACTGAGAAATCGCTGATTTCAGTCAGTCTTATCTTACATTTGTACTTCTTCTTCCATTTGTTGACATAGGAATTGAAGACACCTCTCGACAAGTATGCTCCCAAAATGGGACTCACCTTGATGTTGAAAGACTTGATGCCCTTGTCCTGTACGTAGTACGCAAGCCTTCTTTCTATCCTCTCGTCTATTACGACGCTTGAAGAGATCTTGCCTGTTCCGTGGCATACCGGACACACCTCCATGGTGTTGATCTCGGTCGCCGGGCGGACTCTCTGGCGAGTAATCTGCATCAACCCGAACTTGGTCAGCGGCAGCACGTTGTGCTTTGCCCTGTCCGTGCTCATAAGGTCCGTCATGTACTTGAAGAGGTTGTTCTTGTGCTCTTGGGACTCCATGTCAATGAAGTCTATGATCACGATGCCTCCCATATCGCGGAGCCTGAGCTGCCGGGCGATTTCCTCGGCCGCGTACTTGTTCACCTCGTAAGTGTTCTCTTCCTGTTCCTTGGTCTTGGCCCTTATACCGCTGTTGACGTCAACCACGTTGAGGGCTTCGGTGGACTCGATGACCAGATACGCTCCCTGTCGCAGCGGCACCACCTTTCCGAAAGAACTCTTGATTTGCCTTGTGATCTCGTAATGGTCGAAGATCGGCTCTTTCCCTTCGTATAGTTTCACTATCTTCTCCTGCTCGGGAGAAATGAGGGAGATATATCTCTTGATTTCCTCGTACTCGTGCTCATCGTTCACGTAAATGTTCGTGAAGGAGTCGTTGAGGAGATCCCTCAGGATGGTGGTTGTCTTGCTGTACTCGCTGAACAGCGGCTGTATGGTCTTTGACTTCGAGAGTTTGTCCCAGGAATCCTCCCATTTCGCGATCAGGGATTTGAGCTCGGCCACCAGTATGGCTGCGTTCTTTCCTTCTGCCGCAGTGCGGATTATCGCACCATAGTTTTTCGGGAGAATACTCTTTACGAGAGTCTCAAGTCTTCTTTTCTCCTCCTTCGAGGAGATTTTCTGGGATATGCTCACCTTCTCGGCGAAGGGGAGCAGTACAATGTTTCGTCCTGCTAATGAAATTTCCGCAGTCAGTCTTGAACCTTTTGTGGATATCGGCTCTTTGACGATCTGGACTATGATCATCTGCCCGGGTTTGAGCACATTCTCAATCCTTCCTTCCTTTTCGAGTATCGGTCCCAGTTTTATCCGGGAGTACTCGTCGCCTGGATTCTTGTTGGGGTTGGTCTCACG
>DBWN01000160.1:1533-4606 GCA_002308935.1 Bacteroidales bacterium UBA1237
ACTTTCTTCACTTTCCCGAGATATGCATCTCCGACAGTGAACTTCCGTCCCGAGCTGGACTCTTTGTTGAGTTCAATCAGCCTGTTGTTCTCCAACAGCGCGATGTGAACTTCAGTTGAACTTACGTCAACTACCAGGTCTTTTACAGACTCCTTCTCAGACTCCATGTGGAATGTTCCGATTTCAGCGGACGGGAAGAATAGCTTCTTCCTTCACTTTAAATCAAGAAGGGCTGTCCGGATCTCCCGTTCAGCCCTCATCTTCTAGCAGACTGCTAAAATGGCAGACGCAGGAATTATTTCTTCTTATGCCTGTTCTTGCGCAAACGTTTTTTACGTTTGTGCGTTGCCATTTTATGCCTTTTTCTCTTTTTTCCGCTTGGCATATTACTAAATTTTTAAAAAATGATTATTTCACAGAGGCAACGAAAACCTTCGCAGGCTTGAATGCGGGAATGTTGTGAGCGGGAATAGTCATCGTGGTGTTCTTGGTGATATTCCTAGCTGCCTTCTCAGCCCTGTGCTTGATGATGAAGCTACCAAAGCCACGAAGATAAACAGGCTCACCCTTGATGATAGAACCCTTAACACTTTCCATGAAAGCCTCAACTACAGTCTGCACTGTGAGTTTCTCAATGCCAGTAGCTTTTGCTACCTCATTTACAATCTCTGCCTTTGTCATAATTGTTAAATATTATGTGTTTGTATAGATTTTTTCGGCCTAAAAAACCGCACGGAGTTCCGAAAAAGGCTTCCGGATCCGTACGTCCTTCATTTCTAGGCTGCAAATTTAGACATAGTTTTACAAAAAACAAATGATTATTAAGTATTTTTCCCTTTTAAAGCCCTTTCTCAGACCTATGTATGGAGGTTTTTTGGAGGTTTTCTTGACATGTCTCACCATTGGCATGGAGATTGACGATAATATATCTCGCATTCAGCAGCACGGCTCCCCGTCCGCCTTCCATGACAATTTGGCAGGGAATGGGTTCTGCGTATGCTGAGTTGCTCATTTTGATGACTTTTCAAATCATGCCGACTACCATTCGGCCATAGACCAGTACAATGAATAACGGATTCAATAAGTTTGAAGAATTCTCGGCCCCGGGCGCCGAGGTCAATATCATACCTGTAGTGACGGGTGACAACCATCTCCAGGTCGATGACAAGGATCTCCCTCAGGAGATTCCTATCCTCGCCTTGAGGAACGCCGTCATCTTCCCCGGTACCATTTTCCCCATCACCATCGGACGTGAGAAATCCATCCGATTGGTCGATGACGCCCAGAAGACCAACAACTTCATAGCCGCAATACCGCAGGCTGTCATCTCTGTTGAAGATCCTACAACCATCCAGGACTTCAATGAGTACGGTACTGTATGTAAGGTCATGAAGACCTTCGAGATGCCGGACGGAACGATTTCCGCTCTGCTTCAGGCGTTCAAGAGACTTCATCTCGATGCTCTTGTCGAGACTGAGCCCTATCATTGGGGAAAGGTCACCTACCTGGGTGATACGGAACCGGACATGTCCGATCCCAAGATCGCGATAATAGGGGACACCTTGAAGGACAAGGCTTCCACTATCATAAGGTCATCGTCTTATGCTCCCAAGGAGGCTGTTACAGCACTCCGTGCCATAGATGACTTCTCCTTCCTGGTGAACTTCATAGCCACAACGGTTGAGGTGGACGATTTCAATGACAAAGTCGCCCTTCTGGCTTATCCTGATATCAAGGAAAGGGCTATGAACCTTCTCACCGTCCTTGACAAGCAGGTGGAACTGATCAAGATCAAGCAGGAGATAAACTCCAAGGTCAAGACAGAGATCGACCAGCAGCAGAGGGAGTATTACCTCAACAGCCAGCTCCGTACGATCCAGGAAGAACTTGGAATGGACGAGGACGCTGACGTGAGCAAACTCCGTGAGAAGGCCTCCCAGAAGAAATGGTCCGAGGCTATAGCTGAGCAGTTCGAAAAGGAACTTGTGAAGCTCCAGAGGTTCAATCCTTCTTCTCCAGAATACAGTATCCAGCTGAATTATCTCCAGTTCATGCTCGACCTTCCTTGGGATGAGATGACCGAGGACAATCTTGACCTGGCCAACGCCCAGAAAGTGTTGGACGAGGACCATTTCGGTCTGGAGAAAGTAAAGGACAGGATCATCGAGTATCTCGCCGTCCTCAAGCTGAAGGGCAATATGAAATCCCCCATCCTCTGCCTTTACGGCCCTCCCGGAGTGGGCAAGACATCATTGGGCAAGTCCGTAGCAAGGGCTCTGGGCAGGAAATATCTCCGCATCTCTTTGGGTGGACTTCATGATGAGGCTGAGATAAGGGGACACCGCAAGACTTACGTCGGCGCCCTTCCCGGTCGTATACTTAACGGTATAGCGCGTGCCGGCTCTTCCAACCCTGTCATTGTCCTCGATGAGATCGACAAGGTAGGAAGCGATTTCAAGGGAGACCCTTCATCGGCTCTTCTGGAAGTTCTCGACCCTGAGCAGAACACGGCATTCCACGACAATTACCTTGACTTGGATTACGACCTGTCCAACGTCCTTTTCATAACGACGGCCAACAACATTTCCACAATCCAGCCAGCCCTTATCGACAGGATGGAACTCATCAACGTCACCGGCTACCTCGCCGAGGAAAAAGCCGAGATCGCAAAGAAGTTCCTTGTCCCCAAGCAGCTGGTTGAGCACGGAATCTCCAAGAAAGCCCTGAAGATTGACAAGGCATGCATCGGGGAGATAATCGACAAGTATACCCACGAGTCAGGTGTCCGTGGACTTGAAAAGCAGATCGCCAAGATCGCCAGGGTGACCGCCAAGAAGATCGCTCTCGGGGAGGATTACCCCAAGACAATAAAGAAGGAGCACCTGAAGGAGTATCTGGGACTTCCGATTTCGTTCCATGACAAGCAGGAAGGGAATGAGGCTCCCGGTGTGGTGACCGGTCTTGCATGGACATCCATGGGCGGAGAAATCCTGTTCGTGGAGAGTTCCGTCAGCGAAGGCAAAGGCCAGATGACCATGACCGGTAACCTTGGTGACGTGATGAAAGAATCCGC
>DBWN01000120.1 GCA_002308935.1 Bacteroidales bacterium UBA1237
GGTTTCCCGATAAGCGCAATCCTCAGTAACATCAACATTGACGCTTCCGCCAGCTGGGACAAGAGTCCTTCGTACGTCAATTCGGATCTCATCTATACCCAGAATTTCCGGCCGACTCTTTCCCTTGGATACCGCAGCAATTTCTCAAGGAACTTCAGGCTCAATGTGACCGGCAGCGGTTCATATGTCCATACATGGAACACTAAGGATTCCAAGAAGGATTACTTCACTGAAGCGATAAGGGGCGGATTCGAGATCAACAACATCCTCAAGCTCATCTACCTTGGTGGAAACTACACCAAGACCTTCTCCCAGGGCATGGCCAATGTCCCCGTGAACGACAATATACTTGATCTTAACGGAGGAATCAGGTTCGGTCCCAGGAACAACATCGATATCGCCTTCACGATCCATGACCTCCTTAACAGGACCAGGGGATTCTCGACATCGATGACCGACGATTATGTGTCCAACCGTTGGGCGCACAATTTCGGAAGGTATTTCATGGTGACTCTGGCTTACAGCTTCAACAAGCGCTGATACATTTGAGAATACTTGATACGATAAGGGGCGACTCTGTTTTGAGCCGCCCCTTAGTCATCACATAAACACAATCCGGGAAAGAGTGCAGGTTTTACAGACTTCTGCTGATCACTTCGAGTCTTTCCTGGTAAATGGACCTTATCCTGGCTACAGCCTCATGGAAGGTCATGTTCTCGTCCCCGTTTATTATGCTGCCGCCATTCATGGAAGCGTCTTCAGCCGGGTTCCACATCGCGAAATTCAGAGCCGCGGACTGCTCGAGCGTCTTTTCCATCTCATCTATATAGGAAGGGATGGTCTCAAGCTGAGGCAGCAGTTCTTCGAAGCGTGCCTTTACTTTGGATTTGAAAGCCGGATCCTGGAACAGGCGGGCGTACCATATGGCGTTACCGTTGACAAGTCCGGTCTTGGCGTGCGGAGAAGTCCTGTAGGAAAGGATTCCCCAATCGAAGTCCCAGCAAGGACCGGCTATCAGTTTTCCACCTCTGTCCTTGTGCATGAAGACGCTGCCGGGATTGCCGAGTTCATGGTTGCCCATGACTTCAAACACGATCCAGTAGTCAATGAAAGAGTCTACGTCTATCCAAGCCGCATAGCCTTTTTCGGGATCCTTGAAGTCTTTCCCGTAGAGAGCGGCCGCAGCATCGTTGACATATTTCTTTATGTAGTTGATCTGGGTGTTGTTGATAGCATCCTCGTCCGGATATTTGATGCCGAATGGTACGACATCGTTCCTTCCCCATATCCACTGTCCCGATTGCCCGTAAGGACTCAGCCATTGGAATTTGTTGTCGTAGTGGAAATCACACTCCAGAAGATATCCTCCTGTGAGGGCGTCTCCGCTTATATCTTCGGGGGTCATTTCAGTGACCGGAACCCTGTTCTTGTCGACCCTGACCTGCTCAATGAGCAGATAGTTGCCTACGTGCTTTCCGTTGAGGACAAGCTCCACACTCTGGCATCCGGGGGTCCAATCGAGGTTCGTCATTGAAGACACTTTCATTGCGATGATGTTCCTCATCATGGTGCGGTCCATGAAGTTCGCCAGCAGAATGTACCTCTTGTGCTTGTGCATTCCGAAAAGGTGTTGCTGTTTGTCGAACTTCACCAGATACGGTTTCTTGGGCCATTCCCATGTGGTGTTCCCGCGGCCTCTTATCTGGCATGTGACCTCCTCAAGCCCTTCAGCTACGCCTCTGCCGTTTACCCGGAAGGTACCTGAGACATATTCATCCTTGGACTCAATGGGTTTTTCGGTGTTGATGTAGATTATCGGAAGTCCTGTCTTTACGATGAGTCCTTCCGTTCCTTCGGTCTTCAGAGTAAAAGACTTTGAGAAGATGCAATACTCCTTTGAAGTCCCGGCTTCGAATTTCAGTCCGATCTGCACATCTTCATTATAATCGGTCTCGATGCCCAGATCCGTGATGGTAGCGGCGTATGATCCTTTTTCGGCGCCTTTCACGATGCTCGTTATGGCGTAGTATTCGGGAGTCTTGCCTCCGGAGCGGAGAACGACTTGGAAAGCAGGGGAGTTGACATTGTAATCAAACTTGTAGTCCGGGTCGGCTATGGTGAAGTTGAGCGTAACACTACTGCCGGGTTTGATTACCAGGGCACTTTCGGTGGGAGTGATGGACCGGAATACAGCCTCTTCCACAATAGTGACGTCACCTTTGCATCCTGCGAAGAAAGCCGCCATCAGAATGAGGGCGGCTGTCCTTAGAATATTTGCTATGTTCCGTTTTGTCATTCGACTGTGAAATTGACTGGTTCACCTTCGGCCGAGTTCCCTGCGACCCAAAGCTGGAAATCTCCTTCTTCCACTGCAAATTCCATGCGGGCGTTCCAGAACGCGAGTTCTTCCACGGGAAGATCAATGGAAACATGCTTGGTTTCACCTGCCTTGAGGGTGACTCTTTCAAATCTCTTGAGTTCTTTCACGGGCCTTGCTACGCTGCCGACGAGGTCACGTACATAGACCTGTGCGACTTCAGTTGCATCGAAATCACCGGTATTCTGCAGGTCGAACTCCACCTTTAT
>DBWN01000279.1:0-4267 GCA_002308935.1 Bacteroidales bacterium UBA1237
CCTGACCTTCGAAGGGATATCTATGCAGGAAAGATTCGTACAGCCACCAAATGCGAGTCCGCTAATCTCTAGGACGGAATCTGGGATGGTGACGCTGACAAGTTTCGAACAGTTCAAGAACGTTCCTTCCTTAATGTACATTGTCCCGGCGGGAATATCCACGTGGCCGTTCTCATCGATGGGGTACGGGATGTCTTCTCCGTCTCCAACTTTATCTCTGAATTGAATGAACTCGTCAATTGTCATAAGGCGCTCAAGTGCCGCCAGAAAGCGTTCCTTTCCGTCATCCTCGAAGGCCCCGTTGTCCGTGTAGTAATCTTCCAGGTTCACCCTTTCACCGTCCTTGGTAAAGGAGTTCATCTGCTGGATGTCGTCCTCGATGCCCTCCAGGCCGTCGTACAGATCAAGCCCGTCGAAGAGGACGAGGCCGGGCACAATTTCCTTAGGCAGTTTCTTTACCACGGTCGCCATACAAGAGCTGCCGTTGGAAATGAATACCTTGTCCTTGATGATACTGTAGATAAGCCGCTTGAAGTAAGCATCACTCATGCTTTCCTTGGCATCGGTTTTGGGGGTCAACCTCTCCAGTGCCCTGTCAAGCCGATCTTGAATGCATTCAGTTTGATACTTCATACTCTCTGTAAGAAATGGGAGGTACTTCTCTGGATTGATTTTCACCAGTTTCTCCAGGACATCCTGATAGACGTAGGATTCACTAAGGGGTTCATAGTAATAATGAATGACTTCACTGCGTGTGTACCAGAAAGTTACCGTCCATTGAGGCATTTCCCCTGCGCCTTTGATAATGGTTGCTTCGCATTTGTAACGGGGCAGCAGTTTTTGGAAGAAGGGCTTGTAATCACTGTCATAATCCCACTCCCCCATATCGTCCTTCGCGGACCAGAAATGAAAGACCAGGGTGATTTTAAGGCCTTTTTGCTGTATGTCGGCCAGCCTGAGACCGTAGTCCTCAAAATACCCGTCGCCATCCCCTTCCACCGGCACACCTTCGCGAGGAAGAGGCTTATTGCCCTTGTTCAGCAGGTCCTGAAGTTGAAAGACAATCTTGTCGGCACTCAACTTCCGGAGGATGGATTCGCAGTCATCAGCCTTGTCTATGAAAGTATCTGCCCCAACGCCTCGTAGCGCGGCATTCAGCATTTTCACCAGATTGGTCTTCGACCCTGCGACGATGATTACGGTTGTGAAATTATCTTTTGTCATACTTGGTAGAAACTAGCTTCAATATAAGAACCTACGGTTCTGGAAGAAAAGGTTGTCGATGCATACATAAAGGAGAAGGGCTAAGAAGGGAACCCACAGGGCACTTTCCCATAGTGGCCTTGAGTGCTTCACCAAAGCGGCGATGTTGCAGAAGAGCCCGTAGGCAGTCAGCGGAATGCACAGAAGAAAGGTAACACCTTCAAGGATCCCATTCCGATTATTCATACGTGCCTTCCAGGCAGGACTTCCATCAGTCCGACATTTCTCTTTTTCCGTCAAATCGTGACGGGGTTCTTCTTCATATTCTCCGAAAACAGAGACATAGCACCCCACCACATCGTCATCATCCGCCTTAGTGAAGATGCCTCCATCGCAGTCGAGGACAAGGAACAATCCGTCGCCTGCCAAGTACACCCTTTTTTCCTTGCTGATACTTTCAAGCGAAGCAATCACATCTGCGACGGTCCAGATGCCTTCCAGCACCTCTTCCATCTCTTCCACCACGATCTGAAAGTCACCCTCTTCGTCTTCACAGGTGCCCACAACGCCTAAGGTACGGTCGTCATCCGCAATCCAGGCGACAACGCAGGCGCTCCAATGCTTTTTCTCATACCTTTTCAGGTCCTTGAGAAGTTTGCCGGCTGTTGTTAACTGTATTTTATCCTCTTTCATGCTTTTGTTTGTTGTTCCGAAATATATTACCGGAGAAGAGGAATATCGTTGCCTGGAAATTGCCATTAACCTTTATGATTTTCTTCCCTTTCTTTTCTTTCGGCCATAAGCTCGGCTATAAAATAAGCCGGGTCTTTATATGGGTCTTCAAATGACTCGTCCGTCAGTTCCGCTGCGATAATATTCTGGAGCGAATATCTCGGGCCCTTGAAGCCCTCGATAGGCAGGTCATAAACAGCCCATCCCTCGACGGAACTCTCCAACTTATAAGGGGCTATGACCAGGGTCTTTGGTTCCGCATCGGGAGACTCCTGGTACGTTATCCTCACCTTGCGGCACTCCCTCTTAGCATCCCACATAAAATTCAACCGCTCTTTGCCTCTGTGGAACCTGGGATCAGTGGTGCACATCTCCGGACCGTCCGGCCCGTCGTAAATCTTCATGCCAGGTATATCCTGAACCTTTGCAAGTTTCTTTTTGGCCATATCCTGATAAGGTTTCATTACCAATCCCAGTTATTGGGGTATTTTACCTTGTCGGTCAGTTTTGCCACTCTGCACTCTTCGGCAAAGAAGTCGGGATATTTCTCCGGAGCCAGGTCATGAAGGTGACAAAAGATTTTCATCAGTATCTGATAGGACAGTTGCATGCCCTGAGCCGTAAGCCAAGGCCTCTGCTTGAAGAAATCCACTGCATCATAGTAATATTCCCGACATTTTTCGAGTGTTTCCAGATCACCTTCATTCACGGCCTTGTCCAATTTCTTGCCGACTGCCCTGTACTGTGCAAGGAAGTCGTTCTGCTCCTTGGTCACCCGCTTCTTGAAATCCTTCATTTCTTCGGGAGTAAGAGGAGCATCTGTGTATATCAGACCGCCGACCTGTGTATGTTCCTTTATCTCCGTATAGGTGAACTGTTTCTCGTTCCCCCTGCAATAAAAGCTACCGCCCACAACTTTGGGCGCGCTTGAAATGGAGTCCAGTTTATTATTGGAGCAATCAAAGTCACCTCCGACCTCTTCAGGGGCAAACAAGAGGCTCTTCAATCCGCAGTCGCAGCAGATGAAGGACCCTGTGACTTTCTTGAAATCATGCCTGAGTTTACCTCTAGGAGCATCCTGCTTGGAGAGAGTAATATCCCCGTTGACTATGACGGCAAGGCCGATTTTACCATCTGTGATGGAATAATCCTCCACTCCGTGCTTCTGCATGAAAGTGGCGATGGCTTCCGACTCCGTATCGATCATCTGCCGGATACTCTCGTCGCTGAAAAGATTATTCATCGACTTCTCCATGATATCATCACTGACCTCGTGATATCTTTCTCCCACATCGTATCTCCCTGTCAGTACAATCGTATCCGCGTATTCTGCAAGGAGCTGCATCAAGTGAGGGCCATATTTCTCAAGATTCTTCGCATAGATGGCATCGTATTTCTTACGATTTTTGGCATAACAGGCAAGATGACGGTAGACTGCGCCGGCCTGGGCAGGGGTAAGATACTTGTCAAGTTCCGCATCCAAAAGGCCTTTGATGTACTCAATGACATCGTATTCCTTTCCCGGAGTCCAATGAGCGTCAAAGTAGTTTTCAACCTTTGTCATTGTGGTCTGGATGCTGTCCCTTACCTCCTCGGATGTGTAGTCTTTATTCCTTTTCATATAAGATTCTTTTTTGTTCTCTACAGATAATACCCTCAGTTTCCGCTATCGTTACCTTTTATCTGATCTTAATATCACGGAAAATGACTTTTTTCAGGGAATCACATCCGGAGAATGCATATTTGTCTACATGGGCATTTGAGGGAACGATCGCTTCCTGAAGTCCCTTGCAGCAGGAGAATGCGGATGAACAAATCGTATTCATTGATGCGGGGAGGTGAACCCTCTTCAATTTGTGACAACTTGCGAAGGCATATCGCCAAATCCATGTGACCCCTTCCGAGAAAACGACTTCTCTAAGCGACTTGCAATCGGCAAAAGAAAACTCGCCTACGGAATCAACCGTTCCGGGCAGGATGACTTTCTTAATGTCATTCCTACCCTTGAATTCTTCGTCCTGAATCATGGTAACGTCATCCTTGAATGTCAGGACTCCCTTGTCATCAAGTATATATCTATCTGTTTCCATGGTGATCATTTCTCTACAAACTGATAATGTTTCCATTTATCGCCCCAGCCTTTCTCATTCATATAAATCTCCGACGTTCCTCTAGGGACATGGATGATGGTATTGTCATCGAAAGGGCTGACACCTATTCTTGCAATGTCGGACGATTTTTTCCAGGGAACGGTCACTTCCCTGACACTGGTGGTGCTGAAAGAGGAGCCGCCGATATACTCAATGGATTTTGGCAGGTTCACATACTTCAA
>DBWN01000279.1:4322-6911 GCA_002308935.1 Bacteroidales bacterium UBA1237
CCTTCAAGGTTATTGTAGTCCGTCAAGGATTCGAACTTGCTATTGAATGCTCCATCCGCAATCACTGTCGTGCCTTCCCGCACTTCGATGTAAGAATGCTCCGGAAGGTCACCATGATAGCCGTACAGGATGTGACCGAAATAGAGAACTCCCCATTTCCAGGAATTGTCCACCAGGACAGTTTCGCGCAGTGCGTGGAATCCGACCTGCTGGACGGAGGCCGGAATAGGCATATAACGGAGGTTTTCACACCACTCGAAAGCGGAATCTCCTATCTTCTTCAGGTTATTTCCCAGGTTTACGTCCCTGAGACGGTCACAGTTTTTGAAGGCGGAATCCTTTATTTCCAGAACCGAGTCGGGCAATACAAGGGACGTGATCTTCATCCCATAGAAAGCCTCCCTGTCAATGATGGTGACGGGGTAAGACTTGCCTTCGTATTCCACCCGAGAAGGGACAATCACATCTCTCTCAACCTTCTCAGCAGGTCGGATGGACGCCCAGGCTCTGTCTGTCTTGATGTTGTAGATGGTGCATAAATAGTTGACTCCGTCTTCACCCTTGACTTCACACTCTATTTTATTTCCGAATGCGTCTTCACTTATAGTAATATCGTCCCCCTCGGAAAACTTGAAATTCAGGAGTTTATCGCACCTTGCAAAAGCCAAACTCCCGATGGACTGAACAGACGATGGAATACTTATCGACTCCAGTACACGACAACAATCAAAAGTGCTGGCAGGAATATTTTGTAAGCCTTTAGGAAGAGCCACCTCCCTCAAACTGTCACAGCCGCAGAAAACAGCGCCTCCGAGTTCAATTCCTTTCGGGAGGCTAACCTTTTCAAGGGCATCACACCCCATAAACGCTCCATACATGATTTTGGAGAGAGTATGCGGAAGTCGAATCCCATTCAAAGAAACACATCCCCTGAATGCCTCTTCTCCAATGGTGGCAAGTCCCTCTGAAAAGTGGATGCGCCGGAGATTCCTGCAAGAAGCAAACGCCTCATTACCGATTTCTTTCACCGAGGACGGAAGCGTCAGTTCTTCCAGCTCATTGAGCCCTCTGAAGTTCTCCCTCCCGACAGACTCGACGCCGTTCTCAATCACAATGTGGCGGAAGGGAGCCTTTGATTTAAAAGGTACCAGGCTGCCGTTACGGAGGCTGCCGGATATGGACAGGATGCCATCATCGGTCATGGTGTATGTCATAACCGACCCGTCCTTCCATGTTTTATGTCCTTTGCTTACTATCTTTGACATTTCAATAGTGCAATTTACCTTTTCATCTCTCGCTCGAAATATTTTCTCCGATTTTCGAGGTTCTCTGGAAGGATCAGCTCCAATTGAGGGTTATCCGCAAATGCAGATGTCTCGATCCCGTCATAACCGAAGTAATGCCTGCAGCGAGTAAAGTCAAGTTTCTTCAGGGACGGACATTCACGGAATGCACAACTTCCCACTTTTTGCAGTTCCCTACTCAGAACCACTTCCTTGAGGGACTTGCATCTGGCAAGAGCCCAGTCTGAAATGTTCCTGACGCTATCGGGCATCACCACGGCATCGAGTTCCTCAGAATTACATAGAGCGCTGTCCCCTATGGCGTATACCCCGTCAGGAATGACGAGCTTTCCTGAATATCCAGGGGGACAGTAAATGAGCACCAATCCCCAGCTGCTCTTCTCATAGAGCACACCGTCCATTGACGTGAAAGGACCACCTTCTCCAACTATTTTGAATTCCTTCAGTTCCCGGCATCCCAGGAATGGCCTCCCGCCGGAGAATGGTTTTTGGCGCACATCTTTCAAGGAAGCGGGCAGCTCCACGGATACAAGAGCCGTATTGCTGAATGCTTGGGATCCTATTTTCTCAAGACCGCTGTTGAAATGTACCTTACTGAGTGATGTGCAATTCTCAAAAGCATGGCTTCCGATCTCTTTAACGCTGTTGCTCAGCACAACCTCCTTAAGGTCATGGAAATCCCCGAATGCTTTTTCCTCTATTGTCTCCACTCCATCCTTCACAACAAACACCTCAGTTGACATACCTTTCGGTACAGAGATCAGCTTACGCAGATCCTTGCTGTAGAGTACTCCATCGATGGAGGCGAACTCCTGATTGCTTCCATCAACGACATATTCTCTCAACCCGGGAATCGTAGCCCTGAAATCGTCGACAGTCTCGGGCAATTCCAGGCGGCGAAGATCAGGGAATTGGGCACAATCGCACCAAAGCCTGTTCACGAGGTAGGTGTATCCGTACTGTTCCACAATCGGCGGAATGATGACGGTCCCGATACCCGGGAAAGATGTCTGGGGCAACTGGTCTTTGGGGACGTTCGCGACGCGTAAAAGAGCCGTTTGGTCTTTGTAATCGAAGTAAGGCTCATAATACACGCCGTCTACAAAGAAAGGCTTCTGGCCCCAAGGATAAAATTTCTCCGGAACAGCACCGATGGACAGAAATTTACCTCTAGGGAACCTGACTTCCTCAACCATGCTGCATTTTCTGAAAGCAGAGAAACTGACTGACTCCAGAGAATCCGGCAAGATGAGTTTTCTGAGCGAACTGCAACCGCAGAAAGCAG
>DBWN01000220.1 GCA_002308935.1 Bacteroidales bacterium UBA1237
CTGTTCGGATTCGGCGTGCTGAACCTCTGTTTCTATAACGGTGATATCCTCACATTCTACGCTATCCTTGGACTTCTGATGATACCGGCCGGATACCTTTCCACTCCGGTGCTTTGGGGACTGACGATATTTCTGCTTATCCAGCCAATAGAGATATACAGCCTGATTTCAGGATGGAAGCCGGATCTTTCATCCATGTACCAGGGGTATATGGAGATGGGGAAGGCCAATGGGGAAGGGACATTCCTTGAATCAGCGGCCGCCAGCCTCAAATACGGTTTCCCGGTTTCGCTCGCATGGTTCCTCGATAAAGGAAGGATAACCCAGACTTTGGGACTTTTCTATCTCGGGATACTGTTCGGCAGGTTGCGTCTTTTCTACAATGAAGGGAACCATCTCAAGATTTGGAGGATCGTTTGTGCAGTATCAGTTGCAGCAGTCGCTGCAGGTGTCATTTTCGGGAACCGTTCTGAAGGGTCTGTCGACTTCGGCGAGGTGGATAACTTCCTGCACCCGATATTCAATCTGGCGATCCTTCTTCTTATCGTTTCCACCGTTGTTCTATGTTGGTATGCCTTCTCCGGTTTCAGGAAATCTCTCTCCCATGTATGCTTTTTCGGAAGGATGAGCCTCACGAATTACCTTATGTCATCCGTCCTGGGCACACTCGTTTTCTATGGATGGGGATTCGGGATGTACAAGGTGTTTGGAACCACATGGTCATTCCTGGTGGGTGTCGCAATAGTCGTTACACAGATCATCCTGCTGTATCAGTGGTCGAAAAAGCATCAGAGAGGACCTCTCGAGACCGTTTGGAGGTATCTTACATGGCTTGGAAAGTGATAAAATGAACTTCTTTTCTTGCACATGATAAGCAGAACCATTATCTTGCCAAGACTAATAATACGGAATAGATATGATAGGAGTTTACTTGTTTCTTGCTGAAGGCTTCGAAGAAATCGAGGCTATAGCTACTGTTGATATCCTCAGAAGAGGAGGAGTCAAGGTCCAGACTGTTTCCGTAACGGATGACCCGGTTGTCAAGGGAGCCCACGGGATATCTCTGAAAGCGGATATTGTGTGGAAGGATTTCCTTCCTCTCACTGACCATACGGCAACTGATCCCATGGACGTGATGATTTTTCCCGGCGGACTGCCCGGCGCACAGAACTTGGCGGAGAACGAAGTTCTTATGGATATCATGAAGAAACATTGGGCACAGGGTGGAGCAGTCGCAGCCATATGCGCCGCTCCGGGACTTGTTGTATCCCAGCTTCCAGATTTGGACGAGATGAACGTCACCTGCTATGACGGATTCGAGGATTCACTCAGGGAGAAAGGTTGCAACTTCACCGGAGATCCCGCAGTAGTTGACGGCAATCTTATTACAGGCAGAGGCCCCGGATGCGCAATTGAGTTCGGGTTGGCGATTCTTTCTTACCTGATGGGAGATGAGTATTCAGAGGCCGTGAGGGCCGGGCTTCTTCTTCCCTATGGTGATCAGATTCTTCCCGCTGACTGATTCTTGAAACAGAATAAGTGTAAAGATAAAATCCGTCCAAGAGAGTTTTTCTCTGTGGACGGATCTTTTATCTCTTTCCCTTCAAGAGAGTACCGGAATCATTTTCTTGTGATCACTCTTTCGATTCTTCTCGGTACTGATGTCAGGATTTCATAAGGGATTGTGCCAAGGATGTCCGCCAGTTCAGAAACCGTAGGGTCATCTCCGAAAATGGTTACCGTGTCACCGGGTTTCACATCGATGCCCGTCACGTCCAGCATGCACATGTCCATGCAGATGTTTCCGATGGTCTTCGCCCTGTGTCCGTTCACGCTGAAAGAAGCGTTGCCTCTTCCCAGATGACGGTCGATTCCGTCAGCATATCCGACCGGAATGGTCGCGATTACTGTTCCCTCTGGGGATATCTTTCCCCATCTTCCGTATCCGATCGTACCGTCTTGAGGTCCTAGAGTCTTTATCTGGAGAACTTTGCATTTGAGGGAAGCCACGGGACTGAGTCTGACTCCGGGAAGAGCGCTGATTCCGTAGATTCCGATACCAAGCCTCACCATGTCGAACTGGTACTGGGGGAATCTTTCTATTCCTGCCGAGTTGAGCACATGGTACATCGGCTTGTACCCCAACGAATCCGTGATTGTGTCCGCGTTCTTCTTGAAGAGGGAAATCTGTCCCAAGGTGAATTCATCCTGCTCTGGGTCTTCAGCAACTGCAAGGTGCGAATACACGGACTTGACTTTCACGTACGGACAATCTGAAAGATAATCGCACAGATCCTTTATTTCACTGGTCATGAATCCGAGACGGTGCATACCGGAGTCTATCTTGATATGCACAGGGTAGTTCGTGATGTTCCTGGATTTGAGGACTTCGACAAGAGCCTTGAGTGAATAAAGGTTGGGTATTCCCGGCTCAAGCATGTAGTCGATGATTTCTCCGAAAAAGTCGGTCCCGGCAGTGAGCACCAGGATAGGCAGGCTTATACCTGACTGCCTGAGTTCAATGCCCTCAACAGGATACGCTACTGCAAGATAGTCGGCTCCGGCCCTTTGCATCATCGAGGCGAACTCGACAGCGCCATGTCCGTAAGCATTGGCTTTGACAAGAACGAGAAGACGTGTCTCCTGCTCGAGTATCGACCGGAAGTACCGGTAGTTCTCAAGCGCCGCGGGGAGGCTCAGCTCCAGACGTGAAAAATCATCTTCTCTGTACATGTCTCTTTTCGTATTCAACCTGCAAAAATAGTAAAAAGACCGGACATGGCATAGAATAATAGTCTTTTGGATTGCCCGTCATCTCTGAAAAGGCCTTTGTTCTGTTGACATGGGCATGACATTTTTGCAGATATTACCCTTTTGGTAAACCGCTGTTGGATTGGGCGTATCTTTTGCATAACTTTGTGCAGACGCGGGAGTGTTTTTCTCCCTGTTTAAAGTTTCACCCCATTATTTACAAGACAGATGATTTGGATAATAATGATAGCTGTGATGGTGGCGAGTTTCATCATCCAGCAGAC
>DBWN01000091.1:0-981 GCA_002308935.1 Bacteroidales bacterium UBA1237
TTTCCTTCATCGGAGAAAGGCCTTAAGCATGGAGACGGTATTCGACCCCATAAGGAAGAAGGAAGTTCCACTGACGCCCGAAGAGAAGGTGCGCCAGTGGTTCATCCGCGTACTGCTGGATGAAGCCAAGGTGCCTGCAGTGATGATGAGGGTCGAAGCCGGCATGAAGTTCGGCCAGGAAATCGGAGCTTTGGAGGGAACGGCCAGAAAGACTTACAGGGCAGATATTCTGGTATATGACCGGGCTCTCAAGCCTCTTTTGGTGGTGGAGTGCAAAAGGGAGGACGTGCCCATAACCGAAGAAGTTATGGCCCAGGCCCTCCGCTACAATATGGTTCTGGGGGTCAGGTTCCTCATCCTCACTAACGGACTCAAGACCTTGGTGTGCCGTCTTGGCGAACGCGTGGAATTCCTCCCGAGCCTCCCATCGTGGGAAGAGATGCTGTCAGAAAGGGACCAATGATTCCCCCTGCCGGGTACCAGCTTTGTTTTTGTGGCCCAAAAGCAGTAATTTTGTCCATCTCAAAAAACATCTCCATGGATTCCAGGAACAGGACCTCTGAATACGAATTCACCATAGTCATCCCTGTGTACAACGAGGAAGGCAACATCGCAAGACTCTCTGATGTCTTCGGGAAATTCCTTCCCGAATGCTCAAGGAAGGCATGCGTCCTTTTCGTAAATGACGGCTCGAAGGATTCTTCACTTGAGAAGATCCGCAAGGCTTGCTCCCTCACCCCCGACTTCTATTACATCAGCTTCACCGGGAACAGAGGACTTACAGCCGCTATGAAGGCCGGTTTCGATTATGCACAGTCCCCTTTGGTGGGATATATCGACGCCGATCTGCAGACCGCTCCGGAGGATTTCAACCTGTTGCTGGAAGACATCGATTCCTACAGCATGGTGATGGGCATAAGAGCCAACAGGAAGGATTCGTTCTTCAAGAACCTGCAGTCCAAGATAGCCAACGGCTGGAGA
>DBWN01000091.1:1141-6092 GCA_002308935.1 Bacteroidales bacterium UBA1237
AGGCTTTGGGGTCCCTTCATGGACTGTTTCGCCTACAGGTGGATGAAGAAGAGATACCTCAATTATACTGTTGGAGAGGACAATCTCTCATAACAGGAACAATTCCTTTCACCGGTAATCGTCATGTCCAATATCCCTTCCTGGATAATATTCACCCTAGGGTTCGCGGCGCAGTTCTTCTTCACCGCAAGGACTCTCTTCCAGTGGCTCAAGTCCGAGAAGGAAAAGAAGGTTGTGGCGCCTTCGGCATATTGGGTCCTGAGCGTGATCGGAGCATACCTGATGTTCGTATACGGTGTGCTGAGGAACGACTTCTCCATCATTCTTGGACAACTCATCTCTTACACAGTATACCTCTGGAACCTTAATGCGAAGGGAGTCTGGAACAAGCTTCACATCATAGTGAAAGCATTGCTCATCGGAACGCCTTTCGTTGCCGTTGGACTGCTTCTTCATGACGCACCGAGATGGGCCCAGTCATTCTTCCATTCTGAAGGGCTGCCGATGTGGCTTGTCTTATTCGGTTCCGCAGGTCAGGTCATCTTCACCCTCAGGTTCGTCTACCAGTGGGCGCATTCCAAGATCCATGGGACATCATCCCTGCCTCTTGGCTTCTGGATAATCAGCATCATCGGATCGGCGACAATCATCATCTACGGTATCATCCGTAAAGATCCTGTCCTCATTCTGGGACAGTCCTTCGGGTTCGTCGCCTATGTACGAAACATAATCATCGGCTTGAGAAGAGGGGTCCAGCAAGAGAGGATCGTCACTTCTGGGGACAAAGACGCCAATCCATGACAAAGAACACCATCAGACGCGGAAGCGGTATCATGAACACGCTGCAGGAGAGCTTCAACAACCATCCTCTGGCATTCGTGTTCTTCTTCGTAACCCTTTGCCTTCTTCCTGTCCTCATAATGAAGGACTGGTCGCCCAGCAATGAGCTACGGTACATCGGAATCGCCGATGAGGCTCTTCGTGACGGACACGTTTTCGCATTCTACACCCATGGTGTGGCATATGCTGACAAACCTCCCCTGTATCTTTGGCTGATAATGCTTTCCAAGACGATATTCGGGAAGCACGTGCCTTTCATCCTGAATATGTTCTCCTTCATTCCCGCGCTCGTCATCGTGTGGGTAATGGACAGATGGATAAGGCTGGAGAGAGCCTCGGATCGTGCGGTTCTCGCCCTCATGTGCCTCACTATGCTGATGTACATCGGAATGGCTGTAGTACTCAGGATGGACATGCTGATGTGCATGTTCATTGTCCTGTCGCTCTTCACCTTCTACAAGATGTACACTGGAGTCGGGAATCCCCGTGCTCAAAGGATAATGCTGCCGGTATGGATATTCCTGGCGCTTTTCACCAAAGGTCCCGTAGGCATTCTAGTCCCTCCGATATCCATCCTCGTTTTCCTGGCCGTCAAGGGCAGAATAAAGGAGACCGGCAAATACCTCGGATGGAGGACATGGGCGATAATAGCGGTGCTTTTCGGGCTATGGATATTGGGAGCATATCTTGAGGGAGGAAAGGAATACATCAACAACCTTCTCTTCCACCAGACCGTGGACAGGGCTGTGAACGCCTTCCATCACAAAAAGCCCCTCTGGTACTACATCCCTGCACTCTTCTATACCACCGCTCCCTACTGCATTCTTCTTGTCGGCAGCGTGGTGGCAGTCCTGGCGCAAAAATGGGCAAAACGTAAGGATCCTGACGCGGAGCCCCATCAGATGGATGATGCGGAGACTCTTTTCCTCTGCACCATCATATCCACGTTCGTCATGCTTTCAGCTTTCAGCTCAAAGCTCTCGATATACCTGGCACCCATTTTCCCGTTCATGGTATGGCTTTTCCCGATGGCTCTTGAGAAGACTGGATGGAAAAAGTGGATGGGATGGAGCCTCGGAATACCTGCCGGACTGCTAGCCCTTGCAGGCATAGCCGCTGTCTTCGTCAAGATTTTCATGGGATCGAACCCCAAGATAACGGAACTGCTTTCCCAGTACAGTATAGCTTACTCCCCTCTCATCTGGGCAGCAATAGTGCTGATCACGGTAGGCAACATCGCCGCACTTGTGTCCCTCTTCAAGAAGATGCCCTGGAACTTCGCGGTCTTCATGATGGCTTCTTCCCTTCTGCTGGCGATTTACACCGGCTCTTCACTGATGCCGAGGCTCAACGATTACATCGGTTACAAGAACCTCTGCAGCGAAATCCCGGAAGGGAAGAGAGTCGTGACTCTCAACGTTCACAGACCGGACAACATGGACGTGTACCTGGGAAGAGGCGTGACTGATTACGGGAAAGACTACGAAGCGTTCCTGAACGAAGAATTCCCTTCGGATGGCTCCGAGAGGGATCCCTTCATTCTTGTCGTCAAAGGAAAGACGCTCAAAACAAGGGATGATCTCAGATTCCTTGAGAAATACTCCGCCGCATACGTCGGTGAGTACTGCATACTGTCCCTTCCCGGATTTCAAGCGGAAGAGGACGGAGAAGAGCCCGCCCTCTAAAGCTATTTCAGCGGAAGATCGACCCAAGAGCCGCCCGCTCCTCCGTAAATGGTGATTTCACTCTTGACATAATCCGATGCCCTGGCCACGTACTGGTCAGGAAGGAATGTCTGCGGGTTCATGGCGATCAGAGGGAATATGCTGCTCTGGACCTGGACCATTATCCTGTGCCCCTCACAGAACTTGTGGGCGATGTCGTTGAGGATTATATCCATCTCCATTTTCTCTCCAGGTACCGCCGGAATCCCTTTCTCAAAGCCGTTTCTGTACCTTACAGGAAGGACCCCCTGACGCACTAGCATATGGTATCCG
This sequence comes from Bacteroidales bacterium UBA1237, assembly GCA_002308935.1. Classification (GTDB taxonomy): domain Bacteria; phylum Bacteroidota; class Bacteroidia; order Bacteroidales; family UBA932; genus Cryptobacteroides. Next base: position 3,979 of record DBWN01000091.1, read on the forward strand.
TCCGGACGGACATCGATGACCTTGAACACGATGTCAGCGTCAGTCGTTGAGATCGAGAAGGAGAAATGCGCCTTGACTTGTCCGTACACGGATACAGGAGACTTGAGTTTCTTGCCTACGAAGGAAAGCACGTCCGTCCTTCTTGAAGCGAACTTCTGATTGGCGGCATGGGCGTCACGGCTGAACTTTGTGGTAGTCTCCGCACAGTAAGGAACGGGATGGAGTGGATCCGAGACATAGCTGAAAGATGAAGTGTCTTCATAAGGGGCATCTGAAAGCTTCTCATCATCAGATGGATACAGTCTCAGTGAAGATGTCCCGACGGGCCATGCCGAAAGTTTCTCCCAATCATCCACGACACTGTGGTTCTCCATTTCCTTCTGCATTGTCTCTCCTGAAGGGAGAATGACAGCCTTGTAGTCAGGCTTCTCGCCTTTACCTTCCAGATAATAAGCGAAGAAAGGATACTCGATATCCTCAAGGAAGGATTTCGCGCTGTCTTTCCCGAAGTATGCCTCTGCAAGGTGGTCGTATTCCAGATTCTTCCAGCCTCCATGGTACCAGGGGCCGCTGACAAGATACGCAGGACAATCGGGCGAGAGTTCCTGCACTTTACGGAAAGTCTCGAACGTACCGTAACAGTCCTCAGCATCGAACCATCCTCCGACTATGAGCATGGGGACATTGACAACGCCAAGATGATATGCGGGATTCCTTTCCTTCCAGAATGCGTCATAATCCGGATGGAGAGTGAGCTCCTTAAGGAAAGGCAGACGGTCAACAACGGGAGAGAGAAGATCACCTAGCGGTTCCCTTTCCAGGAAGTAGTCATATATGTCGCCTTCCATCTCCACAATGGAAGGACTCCAGCGGATTGTAGGCGCTTTCCTCGGTCTCATGAACGAAGAGGCGAAAGAATACATGGCATTCTGGAAAGCTCCGTTAAGATGAGCGTCATCGCCTATCCACCAATCAGTTACAGGTGCTTGAGGAGAAACCGCCTTAATCGACGGATGTCCCGAAAGGGCAGCCAATGTCGCATAGAATCCGGGATAGGATATTCCTTTGACCCCTATGGAGCCGTTAGTGGAAAGGTTGTCCACCAGGAACTGGGCAGTATCGTACGTATCAGTAGCCTCATCAATCTGATCAGGGGCCTTGTCAGGGATATATGGTCTCACGTTCACGAATTCCCCTTCGCTCAGATATGTCCCCCTTACGTTCTGCATCACAATGATGTAGGAATTCCTGGCGAACATGTAGAGGTTCTTCTTCAGCTGGTCGGAGAATGTTTTCCCGTAAGGATTGAACGGATAAGGGCTTCTGAGCATTATCACAGGATGAGGACCCTGTTCCTTTGGCTCATATATGGCCGTATAAAGTTTGACTCCGTCCCTCATAGGGACCATTACTTCCCTCTTTGAATAATTGAGGGAAAGCCACTTGGGCCCTACCCTGTTACCGGAATATCTGACTCCTGGAAAATTCATTAGTGCTATTCTATATTGTAGTGCTGTCTTCTTCGCTAAGGTAACTCTTTTTGGCGACTATCGGAAAAGCATCAGGAAGCTTTCTTGTAAGGAAAACGAAGAAAGAGTATCTTTACGCAGCAGAAATCAGAAAACACAATGAAAGAATACATCTATACTCTTGAGATGGAGACCAGGGACTACGAATGCGACATCCAGGGAATCGTCAACAACGCGAACTACCAGCACTATCTGGAAGTGACGCGTCACAAATGGATCCAGTCAGAAGGGTTTTCCTTCGGAGAATGGCATGATCAGGGTATTGATGTAGTCGTAAGGGAAATCAATCTCAAGTACAAGCAGTCGCTGAAAGGAGGGGAAGCATTCCTGTCCTGCCTCAATGTGAAGAGAGACGGGGCGAGATTCATTTTCGAACAGGACATTTACCGTAAAAGCGATCTCAAATTATGCATTGAGGCTAGAGTTGAAACGGTATCGATCGTGAACGGCAGACTATCAAGAGGAGATGAAGTCGGATCTCTTCTCTCTAAATACGTCTAGAAGAGACATCCCATAGAATAGAACGATGAGATATGTATACCCTTGGTAACACCAGGGGTATATATACAAAACATCCCGACTGGA
>DBWN01000282.1:0-1684 GCA_002308935.1 Bacteroidales bacterium UBA1237
ACTTCACCGGGGTACATTTGCACAATTATATTTACCTAAGATGAGAAAACAGATCAGGACCGTATGTCGGGAAATACAATGTCATGATGCTGATGGCATGGTTCTCCACTCTCGCCGTGGTGCTGCTGTACAGGAAATTCCCTCTGGTCAAGCCCCTGGGCTTCCTTCTGGCGGGATTCACCATGCTGCTTGCAAGCCGTGAAGGCGTGAGCCCCCAGATCACTCCCCTCATGCCTGTGCTCCAGTCTCCCCTTCTTTCGATCCATGTACTCAGCATGATGATGTCATACACCCTTTTCGGGCTCGTGGCGTTCAACGGCATCATGGGTTTGGCGGTACCTTCCAAAGAGGCCAAGGAGAACCTTATGGACGTGAGCATAGCCGTACTTTATCCGGCGGTGTTCCTTCTCACCTTCAGTACTTTCCTCGGCGCCGTTTGGGCGAACATCTCATGGGGAAGCTACTGGGCATGGGACCCCAAGGAGACTTGGGCACTCGTCACCATGCTGGTGTATTCCTTCACTCTCCATAACGGGGCGATAAAGACCTTCAGGAATCCCGCATTCTTCCACGCATATACGATATTCGCGTTCATCTGCGTGCTTATCACATACTTCGGAGTGAACCTGATACTTGGAGGAATGCATTCATACGCTTAGCCATTATCTTTTGTCATAACGTTCCCTGAAGCAGGGAGAACGGAAAAGGCCACTACAAAGTGGCCTTTCGCTTTTCTCCCGACGTCCGCCTACTTGAGGGTAAGGGGACCAAGTTTCTTGAGTTCAGACTTGAAAGGGATCCATATGGGGACTCTTTTGTCTATTCTGCCGTGGTTGGCCGGGGAGTCGGGATCGACTCCGGAGGCTTCGCAGATTTCACCGAAGAAAAGGGTGGAACGGATGAGAAGGTCAAGGGAGGCTTCGGGTGAATCGTGTTCCGTCCTTATGATAACCAACTTGGTATCAGAGGGAAGGAATCCCCTGATCCTTCTTGCGAGGTCCTCTTCTCTGGGAGAGACGATCATTATGACTGCCGAGTCTTCCAGGTGGTTGGAAGTGTAGATGAATCTGCCGTGACAGTAGTTTCTGAAGTCGTAAACCCCGGAAAGGGCCAGACCGGACTCGCACATCTTGCCTTCCAGGTTATACGCCACGGGACGGCCCCAACTGCCGTGAAGGGTGATGAACTTGTCCACATTGCCGAAGTCTTCAGGAGATAGTGGAGTTCCGTCATTCTTGCTGATAATGAAAGGGGTGTCGGGTATCGTCCCGTAGTTGGAGAGGTCAGTTTCGGGATTGAAGACTTTGCTCAGGAGTGCGAAATACGCCAGTGGAGTCCCACAGGACACGAATCCGTCATGGAGGTCATTGACGGGAATGACGACGCACTTGGAGGAACCCGCTTTCAGGAAGAGTTTCCTGGACTCGTTGCGCTCACCGCCGTAGAAGTTGATCGCCATGGTATGTTCAGGATTCACTTCGAGAGCTCTTTTGGTCGCGAAGATGATGTCATTGTTGTGTCCCCCTTTACTGAAAAGGAGGATCTTCGCACTTTTCAGTGTATTGTCACTCAGGGAGTTGAATGTGAGAGGTGAGATGCTGTCCCCCACTCCGTATCTTGCTCCGTAAAGAAGTGCCGCGAAGTCTCCCGCCGTCTCGGCTCCGCCGGAACCGGTGCAGATGAG
>DBWN01000282.1:1856-15809 GCA_002308935.1 Bacteroidales bacterium UBA1237
TCTTCCTTTCTCTTGTCCGGAAGTTCGAGTGCGCCCCTTACCAGAGTGACGAAAGAGAATCCGCTCTTCACGGCAACCTTCTTCGAGGCTTCGTTCCACGGGAATATCCCGAGGGACAGACCCGGAACTCCAGACAGGAACAGATCCTCTGAGAGAGCCTTGACGGCTTCAGTCATGTATCCCATCCCTCTGAAGTTTTTCTTCATGTAGTATCCAAGGCAGTCGGTCTCTTCGAGAGTGGAAGGCTCCAAATCCAGGAACGGGTATATTTCCATGATCCCGACCATTCGGGAAGGGTCGTCCTTCTTCAGAACCGACAGAAGGGTCAGCCCACGCACCCATCCCCCTTTGGCGTACCTCTTGGCCTCCTCCATGGTCTTTATGCAGGGTACGCCTGCATCCCGGGCTGTCTGTGGGTCAGAAAGTATTTCAAGGACGCCGGGGGCGTCGCTCTCCTTCATATCGCGGATAATGAGCCTTTCTGTCCGGATCTCAAACTTGCTCAGCGTGTCTTTATTCTCGTTTGCGTCCATTGTCTGTTTCGTTACTGTAAAGGTGACAGCATTTTCTCTATCAGTTCAGGAGAGAATCTTATATACATGCAGAGAGAGATTTCTTCATTGAAGTACTCATGGAAAACGGGCCCGGTCTTTTTCTTGTTTGTGAGGTCCGATATCATCCCGATAAGAGTGCTCCTTTGCCTCTTGTATTCCATTTCCTTCATTTCCCCGGCTTTGAACCTTCTCTTGAGTTCAGACTTTTCCTTGATCAAAGGGGCTATCATCCTGTCTATTGAGGAGTTGTACTCTTCCCTTTCAGTGAGCATGCGTTCGCGCTCCATGTTGAATGCTTCCCACTTTCTTGCCAAGTCTTCCTTCATTCCGCTCAATATGAGATAATCTATGTACATCTCCTCGAGGATTTTCCAGGCGGTCTGGATGCAGTAAGGGCTGGCCTTGAACGGTTCAGTCCCGTCGACTGTTATATTTCTGACCACCCTGGAGAAGAAGCTCCTCTGGTTCGTCGCATATGATATGGGGACGGAATCGAACCTTATCGGTGATACCATCTCCACCTTCAGAGAGTGGGGATTGAAGTTCACCCTTCCGCTGACGGTCTCATTCCCGTCAGTCATCGTGATGGTGTCACCGCAAAGCAACGGACCTTCAATCTCCTCCCGATTGAAATTGCCCAGGATTTTCGAGGTGACAGCTCTTATACGCTCGCGCTTTATTTGCGACTTGTCTTTCTTTATCGGATCCATGTTTATCATCTGCCTTATATATGAAGATGAACAGTACGGTTCCCGACCGTTCGGGAGCCGTAGATATATACCGACCGGGCATGGCGTTCTTACAGGAATCGCCTAAAAAAAACGATGGGAAAAATGACTAGAACCTTACGGCCATAGATAGGGACAAGCCCATGTAGAAACTGTCGCTCTTTCCGACATTGCTCCATGGTACTTTCCTGTCGGCGAACTTGTCGTAGAGTTCAGGATGAGCGTAAGCGGCCTGGAAGGACAGGGATGTGTCAAGGCTCATTCCATAGCCGAGCGGCAGCCTCACGCCGTATCCCGCCTTAGCGAGAAGGGTAAGACCATGGAGCTGGGCCTGGCTGATTCCTACGCCCGTATCGAAGAACACGAAGTTCTGGATGTCAGGCGTATAAGTCGGGGTCCTTTCGGAAGTTAGCCTGGGAAGACCTGTGAAAACGTAAGTCACCCTTCCTGTGACCGGGATGATCCTCTTCTCTTTCGCTATCCCCTGCCATCCTGTGTTGAGAGATACGTTCGTGTTGTACGAGACGTTGTATCCCACCGAGAACAGGGCGAAGGCGTTCATGTGGGGGTTGACCAGAAGTTCACCCCCTTCCACCGCGAAACCTTCGTCAGCCATGAAGATGAAGGAGCTCTTGTCATAGAATGAGAGCGTGCTCCCCCATTCCAGACCCCAGGTGAACATTCCTGTGCCCTTGATGCCGAAAGTCTGGTAGTATGGGTTGGAATCCCTGCGCCAACGGTCTCCCGCCTTGGCCGAAGACGCGGAAATCACCGTCACGAAAAGGATCGTGACGAGTGCGGCAGCGCGTGAAGATATGTTCCAGAACTTAATCAAGTGGCGGGTTGTATATTGTTGATGCAAATGCGTTTCAACGGAAGCGGTGTTTCACTGAGACTGAAGGATATACAGTCCCCAGAAGACCGTTCTTGTATAACGTGATCCTGCTGTTGTATCTGTTCCTGTAATCCATGTGGACACCCAGTTCAGTGGTTATCCCGAAGGATATTGTGACCTGTTTCTTGAGCAGCAGATCCATGCCTACGTTGCCGCAGATTCCGGCGACGGGACCGAAGGGCTTTCCCTTGTCCCTTACGTATCCTCCCATGATTCCGGGACCGGCGGTTATCCTGTAGAGATAACCCTTTTGGGAACGTACGGTCTTCACCACGTGCTTGAGGATGTACTCCCCTTTCACTCCTGGGATATCGTCGCTTCCTGTCATGAGCCCGTAGGGGTCCGCCATGATCCTGACGTTGTGGATGATCCCTCCTTCATTGGCGGGCAGATCGAGGGTAAGGCCTATGCCGTCGGGTGAGAAATGAAGTCCCGGAGACAATGCGTTCCGCAGCACCGGAGGGACCTGTGCGGATGCGCTGCCCGCACTGCAGAGCAGCATAGCCGCCACTGCAAGAACGCCTATCATAGGGTATCTGATTGAAGGACTGCGCATCGGTAATTGGTATGAAAGAGGGAAAGATTGTTCCGTCCTTCCACTCCAACACAAAGATAGTCATCTTTCCCCGTTTTTTTATACCTTTGCTATATAGTTGTAACTAAAACCTTGTGGCCAAATGGCTGTCACGATAAAAAGAATCACCTCCCGTCTGGAACTCCGTTCCTTCGTGGATTTCCCGAACAGACTCTACAAGGGAAATCCTTATTTCGTGCCCAAGATCTTCATGGACGAAATGGATACTCTTACCCCTTCCAGGAACCCCGCTTTCCAGTTCAGTGAAGCCGCCAAGTTCTTGGCTTACAAGGACGGGGAAATCGTCGGCAGAGTCGCGGCCATAGTGAACCACCGGGCCAATGACAAATGGAACCACAAGGAAGTGAGGTTCGGATGGATAGACTTCATTGACGATCCGGAAGTGTCCAAGGCTCTTATAGATAAAGTCGCCGAGTTCGGCCGGCAGAGGGGCATGGAAAGGATCGTAGGACCATTGGGGTTCACGGACTTCGATCCGGAGGGTATGCTGGTTGACGGCTTCGACCAGCTCTGCACGATGGCCCTCATCTACAATCATCCATACTATCCAAAGCACCTGGAGGCCATGGGCTTCCAGAAGGAGATAGACTGGCTGGAATACAAGGTCTTCGTACCGGAGAAACTGCCCGAGAAGATAGAAAGGGTCTCAAGAGTCGCCCAGGAAAGGTACGGATACCGTGTGCGCAAGATAACTTCCAAGGAAGTGAAAAGGGAAGGTCTGGGGTACAAGATATTCGACCTTATCAACAAGAATTACGACGTACTGTACAATTACACTCCGCTCACGGAAGAACTCATCGACAAGTATGTCGGCAGTTATCTGGGAGTCCTGGACATGAACTTCGTTTCCCTCATTGAGGACAAGGACGGGGAACTTGCCGGAGTAGGCATCACGATGCCTTCGATCACCAAGGCTCTGCAGAAGTGTGGCGGCAAGCTTTTCCCTACCGGATGGATCGATGTGATGGACTCCCTGTACTTCCACCGGGAGGGTTCAGTGGAGATGCTGCTCATTGCCGTAAGGCCGGAAAGCAGACCCCACGGACTGCTCGCCATGATCCTCGGAGACCTCATCCCGAGATTCATAAAAGCGGGCATTTCCTTCGGTGAAACCAACGCGGAACTGGAGTCGAACAAGGCGGTCCAGTCCCCTTGGGATATGTTCGAAAAGGAATATACCAAGAGAAGAAGGACTTACATAAAGGACCTCTAGAAAAACAGTCCTGCATTCGGAATGAGATGCTGACTGAGATTTTTGGCGGGTATTTTTTTGAGGGTGATAGGGCTGAAGAGAAAATGCCCCGAAAACCTCGAAAATGGTTAAAGTGAATAAAACCAAATAATAAAACAAAAGTGTTAATGCGTTAAACATCTTTGTTTCATTTATTGGTAATCAATGAAAAGACTGATTTGGGGCAAAAATGACCCTTTTCAGGTGGAATGAAGGGGCGACTCGGTACTTTGCTTTTTGGACATGGTCTGTGACCTGCCTGTTTGCCGAATGAAGGCTCAATGACGGGATGCCAGATGAAGACGGCTCTTCTTCAAAGTGTCCTTAAAGTCGGATTCGCTTAATGACCGTTCCCGATTGGAGCGCACCTTTTTTAGACTAATTTCCTATACGAAATGGAAGACCAGATGACAGCGAGAACACGTATTCTTCCTCCCCTTCCTGAGAGGATGAGACCCGCTTCCCTTTCCGATTACATGGGGCAGAAACACCTCGTCGGAGAGGGGTGTGTACTAAGGCGCATGCTCGATACGGGGAACCTTTCCTCCTTCATTCTTTGGGGTCCTCCCGGAGTCGGGAAGACCACTCTCGCCAGGATCGTCGCTTCTGACCAGAAGAGGGAGTTCCATACCCTTTCCGCAATAAGCAGCGGAGTCAAGGACGTGAGGGATGTCATAGACAGGGCGAGAGCCGAGAGGAACTCCGTGTTCGCCGGCAGCCGTCCCTCCCCTGTCCTTTTCATTGATGAGATCCACCGCTTCAACAAAGCCCAGCAGGACGCTCTGCTCGGGGCGGTTGAAGACGGCACCGTAGTGCTTATAGGAGCCACGACCGAGAACCCTTCATTCGAGGTGATCAATCCTCTTTTGTCTCGTTGCCAGGTGTTTGTTCTGCAGCCACTTGATGCTGACGACTTGAATCTTCTCTTGAATAAGGCTATAACCACGGACGTGATACTGTCCACACTTGATATCGAGGTCAAGGAGACCGAGGCGATGTTCCGCTACAGCGGCGGAGACGCCAGGAAACTTCTCAACATCCTTGAGATCGTAGTGGAGAACTGTCCCAAGGACAAGAAGATCGTCATCGACAACGCCCTGGTCTCGTCATGCCTTCATGAGAACGTCGCGCGATATGACAAAGGAGGTGAGATGCACTACGACATCATCTCCGCCTTCATAAAGAGTGTACGCGGATCCGATCCCAATGCGGCCGTGTATTACCTTGCCAGAATGATAGACGCAGGAGAGGATCCCCTGTTCATAGCCAGGCGTTTATGCATTCTTGCAGCCGAGGACATAGGTCTCGCGAACCCCAACGCCCTTCTTCTTGCCAACGCGTGTTTCCAGACCGTGGCGAACATCGGAATGCCCGAAGGAAGGATACCGCTTTCCGAAGCTACGATATATCTCGCCTCATCACCCAAGAGCAATTCTGCATACATGGCGATAGCGGCAGCTCTGGAGGAAGCGAAGAAGACCCAGGCCGCCAGTGTTCCGCTGTACCTGAGGAACGCGCCCACGAAGCTCATGGAGGACCTCGGTTACTCCGACGGATACAAGTACGCCCATGACTATCCGGGACATTTCGTGGACCTGGAGTTCATGCCTGAAGGACTTGAAGGAAAGAAGTTCTATGAGCCGGCTCCCAACCGCCATGAAGACAATTTGAGACAATATCTCCAAAGCTGTTGGCCAAAGTATTACGGAACTTTGTCTAAAGAAAAGGATTAGCATCCGAAGATTGTCTTGAGATTATCCTAGAACGGATATCCCACTCCGAAATGCACTGCGAATCCCCTGCCCTTGCCGAACCATCCGTCAGGGTGTATCCACCTTTCGCCAGGATCCCTGGCAGGGTCATGGATGACTAGGCCTGCGTCGAGTCTGACGAGGATGAAGTTAAGGTCCAGCCTGACTCCTATACCTGTATCTATAGCAAGACTTTCAGCGAGATTCTTGAAGGTGAACAGACCCTCTTCTACTGTGAATACCGTCTCACTGTTCTTGTGGTTCATCAGCCATACGTTTCCGGCATCCACGAAGAACGCTCCGGCCACTTTCCCGATGATGGGGAAACGGAGTTCGGCGTTGGCTTCAAGCTTCATGTCTCCGGTCTGGCTCGGGATCACGAACACCTTGTCGGGCTTGGCGTTTCCGGGACCTACGCTCCTTGTCGACCATCCCCTGAGGCTGGAGGATCCTCCGCCGGAGAACTGCTGCTCGAAAGGAAGGGAGAAGGAGTTGCCGTATGCCCATCCCATTCCCATTTCAAGCCTTGTGGCCAGGCCGTACATGTCGTTCTTCCCGAATCTCCAGGTCTTACCGAGCGTGAGGTCACCCCTGAAATACTGTGAATAAGGAGTGTTCCAAATCATCCTTCTGCCCTTTTCGTCCGCCTTCATGCTGCCGTTGAACATGCTCAGCAGATTGCCTGCGGAGTTGAACTGGAACCTTATGTAATGGTAGGAGCCGTGGGGGTTCGGAGAAGAGTCTGTCGTGTAAGAGATCGTGCCTCCCATACCGAAGTCGAAGTGGTCCATGTAGGAGTTCGCGAGGGCCGGGTTCTTGGGAAGGGAGTCGAAGAAAACGGGGTCTAGGCTGAACAACCTTACGATACTGAGGCGTGCCGGATTGAACTGGTAGTAGAAGTTCTTGTGGGACCCGGTGTATCCGTAAGTCGTTGTGATTATGGTCCTTTTGAACTCAGGACGGTCCTGGTAATTGAACGAGGTTGTGAGCTCAGTCCTCGGAACAGCCCTCTTGAAAAGACGGTCCGGAAGAAGGAGGAACTTGGGGAATCCGATGCTGGCTGAGGCTCCAAGTTCAGTCGAACGGACATCCTGCTTGGGCTTGAACTGGAAGTTGCCCATGAAGCTGAGGGTCAGCGTCTCTGCACCGTGGAATATGTTCTTGTGGTAGTATGAAAGCTCCGGCGAAACACCCAGAAGTCCGCTGGAGTTCGTGGACCCTTCGAAATTGATCTTGAATCCCTGCAGCTGTGAAGGGGTCATGTTGATGTCGCAGTCGACCTTCGCCTGCTCCTTGTCGCTGACTCTGAGGTCGATGTTCACACCGTTCCACAGCCTCAAGGCGGAGAGGCGGTTGTAGGTGTTGTTGACAATGTCCTCGCTGTAAGGAGCGCCGGGGACAATGGTGTTCATGTGCCGGAGCACTCTGGGCTTTATCTGCAGAGACGTCGGCCAAGACATGTTGACGTTGCCGAAGGTATACTTATAGAAGGGTTTGGCGGCTGAGGGTGACTCGCTCCTCGTATAGTTGTTCACGATGAACCTCAAACCTGCTGTCCCGTCCCTTGAAAGGGTGTCGGCTTCGAAGAGGTAGTAGTTCTTGTTGAACTCGTAGTACCCCATGTCCCTCACCACGCTGGCTCCACGGGTGGTCTCTGCTTCAAGTGCCGCTTCCGAAAGGTACTGGCCGGGCTTTATGGTTATTGCGCTGCTGTCCGACATGAAATCCTCCCTGAAGGTGCCGTCCTCGGGAATCTCGTAGGTGATGTCACGTATGGTGTACCTCTTTCCGGGAGTCACTATGTAGGTGACTTTCACTTTCCTTCCGTTGACCTTGACGTCGGAGTCGACGTGTGACCAGTAGTATCCGAGGTATTCAAGACGGTTAGCCATGTTCGCGCTGGAGGCGTCCACCATGGCGGAGTTGTACACTACGGGAGCTGTGCCGATGCTGCGGAATATCTTTGTAAAGAAGCTGTTGGGGTGGTTCTTTCCTCCCCAGTTGTAGACCACAAGGCCGGGGCTCCATCCTTTGGCTTTCTGGCGGATGTAACCCTGGATTTGGGAGGCGTCGAGGCTCTTGCTCTCGGGACCCACTATCTCCACTTTGTTGCTGGCGAGACGGTATTCGCCGTCCGCCAGTATCCTTGTCGTGGAGCAGGAAGGAGCGATGACCCACAGCATGGCCATCGTGATGGCCGCCGTGAGTAGTCTTGCTGCAGTGGTCCGGGACAGTATCATCGTCTTTCCTCTCTCAAATCGTACAAAGATACTGCAAAAATGTGTTCAATACTATCAGAAGTCCTTCAAAAAAATATCGTAAGTGATTATCTTTGTCTCAGCCGGGGACATCCCCGGAGAACCAGACCAGACAATATTATTCTGTAAACATGTACCGTAGATTGATCCTTTCAGTTTTGGCCCTCTCGGCATTCCTTTTCCATGGAGCGGCGCAACCTTCAGTAAAGGTCAGCGGAAATTCCCTCACCGTTGACGGCAAACCCTTCATCATGCTCGCCGGAGAGCTCCACAACTCCACAACAGGAAGCGTGGGCGGAATGGAAGGAGTCTTCCAGAGGATGGCCGACAAGAACCTGAACACAGTGATAGCGGCGGCAAGCTGGGAGCTTGTAGAACCCGAGGAAGGGAAATTCAACTTCAAAGAGGTTGACGCGATGATTGACGGTGCCACTAAGGCGGGCGTCAAGCTTGTGATCCTGTGGTTCGGGTCATGGAAGAACGGCCAGTCCACTTACGTCCCCGCCTGGGTCAAGACCGACACGAAGAAATATCCACGCGCGCTCTTTTCTGACGGCAGCATGACTTCCACTCTTTCCGCTCTGGGTGAAAACTCCATGAAGGCGGACGCCAGGGCGTTCGCGGCCATGATGGCCCATATAAGGGATTACGACAAGAGCGGTACCGTGCTGATGGTGCAGGTGGAGAACGAGATAGGGACACTGGACATGATATCCTCGTACATGAGACAGCCTAACCGCGGAATGAGGGACTGCTCCCCTGCCGCTGAAAAGGCTTTCAAGGGCAAGGTCCCCTCAAAACTCATGGAGTATCTTTCCGCCCACAAGGGTTCACTCCATCCGGCGATAGAAGGAGCCTGGAAACGTGGAGGATACCGCACTTCCGGCACTTGGGAGGAAGTCTTCGGAAAAGGCACCCTCACCCTAAAGGAAGATTCCTGGGAAGAGACTTTCCCTTACATCACGGAGGAGATCTTCAATACTTGGAACTACGCCGCTTATGTGGGATACGTCGCACAGCAGGGAAAGAAGGAATACGACATTCCGATGTTCGTCAACGCTTGGCTGAAGCAGGCTAGCCAGACTGAACCAGGCAAATACCCTTCAGGAGGTCCCAATCCTCATGTGTTCGACATCTGGAGGGCGGGAGCACCGTCCATTGACTTCTATGCCGCTGACATCTACGCCACTGACATTTATGACTGGGTGTGCTCCACTTTCAAGGGCGGCGGCAATCCCCTTTTCATTCCTGAGACCAAAACCACCCCTGACGGGGCTTCAAGGGCGTTCTACACCTTCGGGAAGTACGCTCCCCTTTGCTACTCCCCCTTCGGGATCGACGGAGGCGGAATGATAAATTCCGCGGATGTCAACGACCTCTCATATGACAAGGCATATGGGCTTCTTTCACGTCACATGGATGAGATCCGCTCCCATACTCCGGGAGTGGACATGGACGGCCTTCTTATTGATCCTGCCGCCGGAAGGAACAGTGATTCGATGACACTGGGAGGATACTCCTTCAGCATATCACCTATGAACTTCGGTTCTTTCGCTGCGGTTGCAGGAGTCGAGGCCCAGAACAGCGCCTCGGCCAGTGCCACCGATGTCTCGGGAGTGCTCGTCATCAAAAGGGCAGAAGGTGAATTCCTTGTACTCGGTGGAGTGGGCGGATGCACTCTTAGGGTATCTTCCTCTGACGGCGCCTTTACCGAAATCCTCTCCGTAGACGAGATGAGGATTGATTCAAAAGGTAACGGATACCTTCACCGCCTGAACGGCGATGAGACTTCCATGGGCACCGCATCTTTCCAGAGCGGAAAGGCTCAAGCCTTCCTCATAAAGATGCATAAACCCAGATAGAGGGTTCAAGAATATTATGAAACGGACTCGGGGCTGGATCAGATCTTGACCCCGAGTTCTTCGGCTATGAGTCCCGCCAATTGAAGCAGACCCTCGAAGTTTCCGTACCACATGGGGGCAGGAGACTCGGGGTATTCGCCCTCGTCCACGATTTCGCATTCAAAGAACTTGTAGGTGCGGGTGACGTCCACACCTCCGTCGTACAGACGGTATGTGATGCCTGTGACGACACGGCATCTCTGGGTGTAGTCCTGACCGAGTACGAAGAAGATTTTCCATTTCTCGCACTCGTTGCTGTCCTTTTCGAATTGTTCGCAGTCTTCGTAGTCTTCATCGAACGGCTCTTTTTCACCCTTCCATCCGAAAGTGGTGTCAACTCCCTTCTCTGTAGCAACTTTGTAGAGGTATGAGAAGGTTTCTGCGAGGTAGGAGTCCAACACTCGAAGTCCGTCCTTGACGAGGTCGCTCATCGGTCTGTGCATAATATGAGTCATAGCTTTATGAATTAATAGTGTGAATGTATCTTCCGGCCATATGAAGGTAATGCAATTCATGCAGAATCACAACTATTTCCGCATAAACTATGTTTATAGGGTCAAATTATTCACTTCAATCCGCCTAAAATTCATTTTCGTGAGTTATATTTGCAACTTAAACAAACAAATCCTGACCGGTTTCCGGCAGGTACGGATTTTTATGGACTGATTTTTTTCATACAGAGCAGAGAATGAAGAACAAATACGTCGACCTGGTCGGACAGACCTTCGACTTCCCTCAGGATGAATTCCGTGTGGAGGACGGTATCCTTTATGTGAATGACATCAACATGATGGACATCATCAAGCAGTACGGCACACCTTTGAAGATAACGTATTTGCCTAAGATAACCTCCCAGATACAGAGGGCGAAACGAATGTTCCGTAACGCCATGTCCAAAGTCAGCTATGACGGGGAATACCATTACTGCTACTGTACGAAGAGCTCACAGTTCGAATTCGTGGTCGAGCAGACCTTGAAGAGCGGAGCCCATATAGAGACTTCGTCAGCGTACGACCTCAACCTCATCCAGGCGCTTCTCGCCAAGGGTCTCGTCGACAAGAACCTCATAGTCATCTGCAACGGCTTCAAGCGTCCCCAGTACATTGAGAACATAGCCATGTTCGTCAAGGACGGATGGCGCAACATTATCGACGTGATCGACAACAAGAACGAGCTTGAGGATCTGGATGACGCCATTCCCGACGACATCTCCCATCCCGTTGACCTCGGAATCAGGATCGCTGCCGAGGAGGAACCCTCGTTCGATTTCTACACCTCACGTCTTGGCATACGCTACAGCGACATAATCCCCTTCTACCGTAACGGCATTTCGAAGAATCCGAAGTTCCGTCTGAAGATGCTCCATTTCTTCATCAACACCGGTATCAGGGACACTTCCTACTACTGGAATGAGCTCCTGAGGTGCCTCAACCTCTATTGTGACTTGAAGCAGGTATGCCCCGAACTTGATTCGCTCAACATCGGTGGCGGTCTCCCGATAAAGAACTCTCTTGCTTGGGACTTCGATTACAAGTACATGATCGAGGAGATCGTATACCAGATAAAGACCGTCTGCGACGCCCACGGAGTGCCAGTTCCCGACATCTACACAGAGTTCGGAAACTTCACCGTCGGTGAATCCGGAGCCACCATCTTCAAGGTGCTTGACGTCAAGCAGCAGAATGACCGTGAGTGCTGGTACATGATCGACAACTCCTTCATGACCTGCATGCCTGATACATGGGGCCTCAACCAGAGGTTCATCATGCTCCCCATCAACAAGTGGAACGAAGAATACCACCGTGTCTTCCTCGGAGGTCTCACATGCGACAGCAAGGACTACTACAACTCCGAAGCTCACGCGAACGCGATCTTCCTCCCCAACATGAAGAACAGAAGGGATCCCCTCTACATCGGGTTCTTCCATACAGGAGCATACCAGGAGGCGATATCCGGCTACGGCGGAATGAAGCACTGCCTGCAGCCTTCGCCCAAGCACATCCTCATAGACCGCGACCGTGAGGGCAAGGTGTCCACAAGACTATTCGCTCCCGAGCAGTCCTACGAGTCGATGCTGAAGATACTCGGTTACTGATTCCGATAAACCCTTATGCCGCAGACCCCTGCGGCTTTTTGTGCTTATGACCCAGCTCTCCGCCAATACGATAAAGACCATAAGGTCCCTCTCTGAAAAGAAGTTCAGGGACCGCCTTGGACTGTTCACCGTTGAAGGCGAGAAGATGGTGTCCGAGGCACTTGCGTCCTCGTTCGAAGTGGAGAACGTCTACAGGACGGAAGATATAGGCTCTTCGGCTATGGAAAGGATCACATCCCTTTCCTCCCCTTCACCTGTCCTTGCCACGGTGAGGATCCCCGGGGATCTGCACTCATCCGCTGAGAAGGTCCTGAAAGGCGGCCGCGGCCTTTACCTGGCACTCGACACCATCCGTGACCCCGGCAACATGGGCACCATAATAAGAACCGCCGACTGGTTCGGAGTCGACGCCATATTCGCGGCATCGGACAGCGTGGACGTCTTCAATCCCAAGGTGGTGCAGTCGACCATGGGAGCGATATTCAGGGTGAAGTTCCACTATACCTCCATTCCTGAACTCCTTAAAAGATGCTCTCTTCTTGGAGGCACATCCTACGGGACCTTCCTTGACGGAGATTCTCTTTACGGACCACTCCCCGAAGGAGGAGACTACCCCGTCATAATAGTGATAGGCAACGAGTCAAGGGGTATTTCCCCTGAAACGGGATCGCTTGTGAACCGCAGGATCACGATCCCTTCATTCGCCAAGGAAGGGGCCGGAAGCGAGTCGCTCAACGCGGCAGTCGCCACAGCGGTCACTCTGGCGGAATTCCGCCGAAGAGGCCTGAATCACTGATACCTTTGAAACACAACTACAAATGAACAGCATAAACTCCGTAAACCGTCCATCCGGAAGTCTCGGCACCCTCATCAACGCCAGGGTAGCCAGGGTACTGATGATCTGCAGCAACTATGACGCATTCATCCTTGAGGAGGACGGAAAGATCGAGTCACAGGTCTACAGCGAATACATCGAACTCGGAATGTCGGACCCTCCGGCATTCACATGGGCCAACTCTTCAGCGGCCGCAAAAGCCCTCATGGACAAGGGCGAGAAGTTCGACCTCATAATCTGCATGTTCAACGAGCAGGATACGGGCATATTCCCTCTCGCTCACCAGATGAAGGAGAACGGTTCCACCGTCCCCTTCGTGCTGCTGATGCACTATTCCCGTGAAATCCGCCGCAAGGTCACTTCCCGTCAGGACTCGGGAGTCGACTATGTCTTCAGCTGGCACGGGAACGCTGACCTTATCATCGCGATAATAAAGCTGTTCGAGGACAGGATGAACGCCGACTACGACATCCTGAAGGTGGGTGTCCAGGCCATTCTCCTTGTCGAGGACTCCATCAGGTTCTATTCGACTTATCTTCCTGAACTCTACAAGATGGTCCTCGCTCAGAGCAATGAGTTCCTGAAGGACACCATCGGAGAACGCCAGCAGAAGAACCTCAAGCGATCAAGGCCCAAGATCCTTCTTGCCAACTGCTACGATGAGGCCGTGGCCATCTATGAGAAGTACAAGAGCAACTTCCTCGGCATAATAACCGATATCGGCATGGTGATACACAAAGGCGATCCGCCCAAGAGCGAGAAGCTTGACGCCGGTATAGACTTGGTGAACCTTATACGTAAGGACGACCCCTACATGCCTATTCTCATGCAGTCTTCCCAGGGAGCTCTCGCTTCCACTGCCGACGCTTTGGGAGTGGGTTTCGTAAGGAAGTATTCCAGGACGCTTTTCATGCAGCTTTCGAACTACATAAAGGAGGAGTTCGGCTTCGGTGACTTCGTGTTCAGGGATTCGGAAGGAAAGGAATACAGCCGTGCATCAAGCCTTCAGGAACTTGAAGCGCTCATAAAGGTCATTCCCGATGACATGCTGGTCGCGAACACTTCAAGGAACATGTTCTCGAAGTGGTTCTTCGCCCGTGGACTGTTCTC
>DBWN01000264.1 GCA_002308935.1 Bacteroidales bacterium UBA1237
GGATAACCATTCGGAAGGGACGTCGAAGGCCTTTTCGTAATGGAAGACTCCGCCGGGAAAATATCCCACCGCATTTCCGCCGGGAGTATCTTTCGACCTGCTTTGGTGAATCATCGCATCGTGGGGGAGAGTGACCTGTACCCTCTTTTCATCGCCGTCGGACCAGAATGTCCATCCTTCGTTGAAAGGAGCGGCCATGGATGAAAAGCCGATGATTGCCATCATTATTGTAATTATAGTCCGTTTCATATCTTTGACGGATTGTGTTCTTGTCGGGAAATCTCACCTCACAGGTGAGCGCGGTGATTGTTCAGTCCGATTCGGAAAAGGGATGGAATCCCGCCATTTCAAGGAGCGTATATTCTTTCACACACACTCTCTTCATATACGCCCAACATTCGGGATTCCCTTTCCTCTCCAATGTCAATCCAATGTCAACTGTACCGATTCCCCTTCAGTCGATGAAGGTCCTACGGTGATTGTGAATGTTCCTTTTTCGACCACCTTCTCAAGATCCACGTTGTAGAATTCCAGGGCCTTGCGGTCGATGGTGAAAGAGACTGTTTCTGTTTGTCCGGGATTCAGGGATACCCTTGCGAATCCCTTCAGTTCCTTCACTGCCCTTGAGACGGAACAGTAGTCGTCGGCGATGTACATCTGGACAATTTCGCTGCCTGGCCTTGAGCCGGTGTTCTTCACGTCCACTGAAACCGTCACGGATCCGTTTTCAGTCATCGAATCCGATGACAGGCGGAGATTTGAGTAGCTGTAGGAGGTGTAGCTCAGTCCGTATCCGAAAGGATAGAGAGCAGTGATCTGGTGTCCGAGGGTATATCCCCTTCTTGACGTCCTCTTGTAGTTGTAGTATGCGGGAACGAAGCCTGCTCCGCGGGGAATGCTGATGGTGAGTTTTCCGGAAGGGTTGATGTCTCCGAAGATGGCATCAACCACGGCGTATCCTCCTTCTTGGCCGGGATACCAGCACTGGATTATCGAAGGGACCGCTTTCGCAAGGGGTGCGAGGTTGTTCGTCGTTCCGGTGATGACTACGGCACAGGTGGGTTTTCCGAGTTCTCCGATCCTTTTAGCCAGTTCGTTCTGTCCTCCGATGAGTTCCAATGTGGGGGTGTCACCGGGAAGGTTCGAACCTGTACCTTCGCGTGCTATGGAACCGAGTGATCCCAGGCAAAGGATGACGGCGTCCGCTTTTTTGGCTACTTCGACCGCCTCCTCAATAAGGGGAGCGCTGATTTCATAAGGGGCCGGCATGCTCTTGTCAAGTATCCTGTCATAGATGAAACTGGGTATGATCTCTTCTCCTACTACGATGTTTTCCCCGTTGACTGGAGCCGCAGGCCTGTAGGTTATCTTGCAGCCCTCGGCGTAAAGGATGTTGAAAGTCTTCCCGTATTTCTCGACAATCGCATCGTAGACCGAGATGTTATGCTTGGGCGTGCTGGAATACCCTCCCAGGTAGGTGTCCTTCGCTTTGGGACCGATGACGGCGATAGTCTTTATCCCGTTCTTGTCAAAGGGAAGGACATTGTCCTTGTTTTCAAGAAGGATGAGGGACTCGGCTGCGGCCCTGTAGGCCAGAGCCCTTGCTTCGTCGTTGCCGACAATGCGGTCGGATTCTTCAGGGTCGATATAGGGGTTGTCGAAAAGGCCGAGGCGGAATTTCTCGAGAAGAATCCTTCCGACGGCTTCATCTATCTTCTTTTCCTGAATCCTTCCCTCGTTCACTAACTCGATAAGGTAGTCGTAAGTGGCTCCTTCAGGCATTTCGATGTCGACTCCCGCCATGAAACCCTGATATGCGGCTTCCTTGAGGTTCTCGGCGAGATGATCGGCCGTATGGAGGTTCTCCACTCCGCCGTAGTCGGAGACTGTGAGTCCCTTGAATCCGAATTTTCCTCTGAGGATGCCTTGGATCATCCGTGGATTGCCGTGTACCGGCTGGCCCCAGACATCATTGTACCCTATCATGACGTTGAAGGGGTGACCTTCCTCAAGGCACATTTCGAAAGGACGGAGGAAAACGTCCAAAGTGGTTATCTCGTCGACGAAGCTGGGACCCGTATTGCTGCCCCCTTCACTGGCTCCGTGTATCCCGAAATGTTTCAGTGTCGCTCCGACGTGGTTGCGGTCGATCTTGCCGCCCACGACATTGCCCTGATAGGCCTTGACCTGGGCGATGCCGAGTCTGCCGTTGAGGAAAGGGTCTTCTCCCATGGTCTCCTCGGTGCGTCCCCACCTGGGGTCACGGGTAATGTCCACGACGGGGGCCAGAACTTCATGTCCTCCTTTGGCCCTTATTTCATGGGCGACGACGGTGTAGATGTCGGTGAAAAGGCTCTCGTCCCAGGAACTTGCGAGCCCCAGCGGAACTGGGAAATGGGTCGCCCAATTGGATTGAGCCCCATGGAGACCTTCCTCATGAACAAGAACGGGGATACCGAGTCGTGTTTCCTCCAGGAAATATTTCTGGACCTGATTGTAGAGGGTTGCGGCTTCCTTCGGAGTGAAGGAACGCATCATGTTCCTCATCGAGGACTTGTCCTCACTCATCCTTGCCCACTGTCCCAGACCGTTCTTGAATGCTGCATCCCACTTTTCCTTGTCGACGTTGCCGTCTTTGTCATAAAGCGACATCCTCGTGTTCCAGATGCACTTGAGCTGCGCCACCTTTTCTTCGAGGGTCATTCTGGGCAGAAGGTCTTCCACTCTTTCCTCAGGTGTAAGTGAAGGGTCCTTATATGGAGGATTCTTCTCAGTGGACTTTACGGGACCCGCCAAAGTGAGGGCTATAAGTATGCTTGCACCGAATGTCATGATAGTTTGTTTTTGTTTTTTCAAGATTTCCCTCCTTTCGGAGTTTTCCGGGAGGAGGGAAACCATTCTTTGTCACTTGTCCTGTTACCAACCGGGATTCTGGGTGAGATTCTCGTTGGCTGTCACGTCCGAGAAGGGGAAGGGTAAGGCTTTGTATTTCTCCTGCCATCCTGAGCCTTCAGTGTCGAATGAATCAACTACCCACTGGGAAGGATCCTGACGGACATTGTTGTTCCCGTCCTTGTATCCTACGAAGTTGAATCTCTTCTTGCCGGTGTCTTTGAGGACGGAGGCTGCGTCACCCCATCTTACGAGGTCGATGAACCTGGCGCCTTCACTGAAGAGCTCAGCCCTTCTTTCGGCCTTGACACCATATTGGGCATTGTTCATATCAAGTGAGGGAGCGTCTGAAAGACCAGCCCTTCTGCGTACCATGTTGAGGGCTTCGAGACCGCTGATGGATTTCTGGGAAGCTCCCATTGCGACAGCTTCTGCGTAGTTCAGAAGAACTTCTGCATATCTCATGAAGGGGGTGTTTCTTGCCTGCTGGGCGTTCATCACGTTTGTGTAGGCCTTGTTGAGGTTTTCTTCCCTGGTGGTGTATTTGAGCTGGAAGTATCCTACGCAGCTTTCATATGTTGTGAGAAGTCCGGGTTTTCCGACCTTGTTGTAGGTGAACCTGTCGGAATCGAAGAGATCGTCAAAGCTGACGAGGGTTCCCATGTATCTCGCGTCCTGCTTTCCGTCCACTTTGTCATGGGCGTTCATGAAGTCAGCGAATTCTTTCGAAACGGTTGAACCGTAACCGAATCCGGTGGGAGGAAGGAGCTGATCCGGCGGATTGAGGGCTGAATTGAGCCATCCGGTGAACCAGATGTCGATGAAGCCTCCTGCCTGAGAAGTGGCGTAGTTGGCGTTTTCGGTGAGGTTGTACTCGAAGACGTATTCATCGCTGAGGTCTCCCTTAAGGGTATTGATCGCGTTGAAATCATCCAGGAGGGCGTATTTCTTAGAAGAGATGACCTTGTCCAGATATGTGGCCGCGTTCTCGTATTCGCCGTTCCACAGGTATGCTTTGCCGAGATATGCGTAGACGGCTTCCTTTGTGAGGTGCCCGCCGATGGCAGCCTGTCCGCCCAGTCCGCTCTTTGAAGGCAGCTTTTCAGCAACTTCAGCAAGTTCATTGTAGATGAATGCCCAGGAATCAGCTGCGGGTGTGTTGCCCTCACTTCCGTCGAGGGTGTGGTCAGCCAGCGGGGGATTGCCCCAGAGCTGTACGGTGCTCATCATCACGATGGAGCGGAGAGCCCTTGCTTCAGCGATTACCCTTTCTTTTACAGAGGGAGTACAAACTTCATTTGCAGGAAGATTGTCAATGATGAGGTTGCACAAGTACATGATCTTGTAGTTGTTTGACCACCAAGCCTGTATCATGCTGTTCTGGGAACTGATGGTGTAGTCCCTGAAGGGATTCCAGCCGAGGGGTGAGTCGGCGTTCTTGGCTCCGTTGAGGGAGTCTCCGCCAAGGCACTCAAGCAGTATGTTCGAACCGTTGTAGGTGTAGTTGATCATGCAGATGCCGGCATAGTAATACTGGTAGTATGCGGCGGTGATGAACGAGTTCGCCGTTTGGTCGTCGGCATTCTTGTAGACCACATCCTGGGATTGTACACCGTGTTGGTCGATGGTAAGATAGTCCTGGTTGCAGCTTCCCGCCAGGAGAGCGGAAACAATGGCGACCGCTATGTAGAGTATCTTTTTCATGATATTTCCTTATTCAGTTTAAAATGCTACGTTGACACCGAAAAGAACGCTCTTCTGGATAGGGTAAGCGATCTGGTCGATACCCATTGAGGAAGTCGTGCCGGCCCTGGTTTCGGGATCCATACCGGGATATTTGGTGAAAGTGAAGAAGTCGTCAAGGGAGACGAATGCCCTGCACTTGGAAAGACCGATCTTGGAGATGAGCTTGGAAGGAAGTGAGTATCCGAGCTGGATCTGCTTGATCTTGAAGAACGAGGCGTCGAATAGCCATGCGTCAGAAGCGTAGTACTCGGCCTTGTCGGTGGGAGTGGGCCTGAAGGCGCCGGTGTTGGAAGCAGTCCACCTGTCACGGTACTCGAAAGCGAACCTGTTGGTCAGAGGGAATCCGTTTCTGTTGAATCCGAGGAGGAGTTTTCCTCCCTGAGAACCCGTACCGGAAACGATGAGGTCGAGATTCTTGTAATTGAGTGAAATGTTGAGACCGTAGGTGAAGTCGGGGAGGGCTGAGCCTGTGAAGACCTTGTCGTCTTCTGAGATTTCACCATTGCCGTCATTGTCTTTGATCATGGGTTTACCGTCCTTGGGATCGGGTCCGAGGTATTCGTATGTACGGAAATACCATACGGGATAATCCTCTTCGAAGTATGTCACGGTTGAACCGTATACCTGTGCTCCGGCTTCCCTCTGGTCCTTGCCCCTGAATTTGGTGACCTTGTTGCTGACGGTGGAGAGGTTTGCGGAAATTTCATAACCGAAGTCCTTGCCTATCTGGTCTTTCCATCTGAGGTCGAACTCGACTCCATGGTTATTGACGTTTCCGAGATTCTTCATCATTGAAGATGCTCCGGTGGTAAGGGGAGGGGTGACAGAGACGAGGAGACCGTCGGTGTCCTTGTTGTAGTAGTCAAATCCGAAGGTGAGACGGTCGTTGAAGAAGCGGGCGTCGACACCGAAGTCAAACTGCTTTGACTTCTCCCAGCGGAGTGCGCTGTTCGCCTTCACGGATGAAGGGAGGGTACCGATAGTGAGTTCATTCACATCGAAATAGTTGTTCCCGTTCTGGACGGTGGAAGCGTAGGCGTAGTTGTTGAGGTTGCTCACGTTACCGTTGATACCGTAGGAAGCCCTGAATTTGAGGAAGGACATTCCGATCGCGGATGAGATACCCTTCATGAATTCCTCGTTGGAGATAGTCCAACCGGCTGAAACAGAAGGGAAGTATCCCCACCTGTGGGTAGGATGGAGTTTTGAGGAGTCGTAGGCGTCGGCCCTGAAGTTGAACATCACGTTGTAGCGGTTGTCATATCCCCAGGTGAGACGGCCGAAGTAGGAAAGTTGACCCATGAGGGTTTCGTTGCCTCCGACCTTGTCGTTTGCGGCGGTTGAGGAATAATCCATGTAGCGATAGTTCTCGGCATCGTTCAGCAGAGTGTCGGTGTTGGCGCTGGTGAAGCTGGTCTTTGACCTGATGTATGACATACCGGCCATCGCCGTGAAATCGTTCTTGCCTGCAGAGAATGAGTAGTTGGCGAAGTTCTCCCACTGGTAGTATAGAGAATTGGTGGACCTTGATGAAAGGGCTATGGCTTCTGAATACTGTGCTGCTGCCATCCAGTATTTAGGCTCATAATCGTGGGTGTAGGCATCAGTGATCCTGTATCCGAACCTGGAAGTGAACACGAGGTTCTTGATGGGAGTGATGTCAGTATAGAAAGTTCCGTTCATCCTTGTGATAGTGGTCTCGCCTTGGTGACGGAATTTGAGCATTGCCATGGGGTTGGAGTTTGCGCTCTGGTTCCAGAAAGAGGAACCGTAATAATCGCCGTTCTCGTCCTTGAAGGGATGGTATCCCATGTTTATCGCATTGGCCATATAATAAGGTATGGCGCTTTCTCCTCCCTTGTAGGTAAGGGGAGTGAGTGGATCATACTGGAGGATACCGGTTATGAAACCGTTGGCGTTGTTGCTCTGGGAGACGGTTTTGGTCGTGGTCCTCTGTATGGTGCTGGTCATTCCGACGGTGAGCCATTTCTTGATCTTATAGGAACCGTTGGCCTGGCTGGAAAGACCCTTGAACGTGTCGTAGTGTCCAGTAAGCATACCGTCCTGGTTGTCATAGGTGAGGGCGACATAGAAGGATCCCTTGTCGTTCGCTCCCTGTACTCCGAGAGTGTATTTCTGGTTGAATCCTTTCTTGTACATCAGATCCTGCCAATCGGTATCGGTACCTTTGACTGAAGGGATGTCATAGTAGTTCTGGTTCATAAGGAGTTCTGTCGTGGCTCCCGAAGTGAGCATGTAGTCGATATACTCCTTGGCGCTGAGCAATTCGACTTTCTTTGCAAGGGATGATACGCTGAACTGGGAGTTGAAGAATACCATTCCGTCTCCGGCTTTCGCCTTCTTGGTGGTGACGAGGATGACGCCGTTTCCGGCTTCAGCTCCATAGATTGCAGCGGAAGCACCATCCTTGAGGACCTCCATGCTTTCGATGTTCTCCGAATTCACGAAATCCAGACTGGGCACTTTCAGACCGTCAACTATATAAAGAGGTGCGGATGATCCGTTCGAGGAGACACCCCTAACCCTAATGTTTCCTACTGAACCGGGGGCACCACCTGTGTGTACGACCTGTACACCGGCTGTCTTACCCTGCATGAGAGAGGCGATGTCAGAAGTTGCGCGGTTCGAGAGGTCGGAAGATTTGACGGAAGAGATTGAACCGGTGAGGTCACTCTTCTTCTGGACGCCGTATCCCACGACGACAGTTTCCTCGATCATCATGTTGTCGACCGCGAGGATTACATTGAGTTCGCCTCCGCCGGCGGGGACATTGATTTCCTGTGAGATGTATCCGATGCATGAGAATACCAAGGTGCTTCCCTCCGGTACGCGGAGAGTGTACTGGCCGTCAAGATCGGTGACAGCACCATTGGAGGTGCCCTTCTGCATTACTCCAGCTCCGATTACCGGTTCGCTGGAGTCATCGACTATCTTTCCGGTGACGGTCACCGTCTGCTGCGCGCGTAGCGCAAAGCAGGAAAGGATAGTGCACAAAGCGAGGATTGCCGCTTTTCTGAATCCCGTTTTTGGTGTGTTGGTCATGATTGTGAATATTGAATTAGTGTTTGTTTCCGAAACTCTGTGGCAAAGGTAGGGAACGTCCTATCCTATGGAAATTCAAACGGTTTAGAGTGTATTCAACATATCCGAATTGTTATCATTTCGGCTTTTTGGACACTTCAGAAAGGGTTTTTCGTAGGATTTGTAGTATATTCGGACCACCAAAACCAGATTGTATGCATTTGCCTAAAAGGGCGGCCATAGCCGTCATATTCATATTTATATTCGTGCGGGTTTCCGCATCCGTTCAAATCGTGAACGGCGTCAATGGCCCCATCACGTCGATGGTGGAGGACGGTAGCGGATTCATATGGTTCGGAACCAGACAGGGTCTCTACAGGTATTCCGGTTCCGTATATACCAGGTACCTTTCATCCCAGGACCCCGGTGACATCTCCGACGACTGCATACTGGATCTTTGCAACGATTCCGAAGGAAGGGTCTGGATCGGAACCGCTTCCGGTATCGTGATGATCAGCGACGGGACAGTCCACAATCCGTTCAACTCTTTCCACGTCCCGGTCTACAAAATCATTGACTTCGATTCCGGAAATGTGGTAGCCGCCGTCCGTGATGGTATCCTCAAGGTTACCAAAGACACTTTCCAGGGAGTTACACTTCATAGGGATCTCGGTATGAACGGCCTTTCCCATATGGCAAAATCCAGGAACGGGGACATTTGGTACGCAAAGCAGTTAGACGACGTTTTTTCACTTACTGTCCTGGATGGGGAGTTTTCTGTGAAGGCGGTTATACCATTGGATGGCGTAGGTCGTCTTGACTGCCTGGAGGTTTCTCCGGACAATTCGGTGGTGGCGGCCACTGACCTGGGCTTTCTGTGCTTTGATGCCAATACCTGCCGTCAGATCAGAACCCCGGATGGTTTGCGTGATCTTCCTTACTCTGACGGTGTGCATTTCATGAGTTGCTACCGTGAATCCTCCCTTCTTGTCGGAATCCACGGCGAAGGACTCTTCTCCTTTGATACACGGAGCGGAAGCACGGAAATGTTATTTCCCGGACAGAATCTCAAGTCTGACTCTTATGTCAGCATAGTTGATTCCAACGACAATATCTGGCTGTGCGACGGCATCTCCTCTCCTCTGTGCCTGCATTCGAACGACCTTTTCAGACATTATTCTCTCCCCGAGATCGGGAATTCATCCCTGAAGTCCCTCTCTTTCGACTCGGAGGGGATTCTCTGGTTCTGTTCCGACCGGTATTACGGATCGTATGATTTCAGGGAGAAGAGAGTTCTTTGGTATGATGAGGAGACTTCAGGAATCACCGGAATGTGTCTGGATCCTTCGGGTGGCCTTTGGACGGTATCTGACCATAACAAGGTCAAATTTAGCCGTACATCCGGAGGCCGTCCGACGAAGGTGAGGAGCTTCGTTTTCGAAAATGACATCAATTACATAATGTGCGACAACAGAGGGGAGATATGGGTATTCATGACTCAAGGAATAGGTGTCATTTCCCGTGATGGAGGAGATTATTCAGTGGAGGAGGTACGGCCATGGAGTTCCCCATCCGGCTACAATACTCCGTCATTCGCGCAAAAAGATGCGGGGTCGGGTTCCGTTTTCGTTTCAATGCTGGATCAGACTCTCTATGAATGCAATGACAGGACCCTTGTACTCAAGGATTTCTTCGACATAAAATCCGTGAACACCATCTTCTCTTCCCGTGACGGGACGATGTGGGTCGGAACGAGCAACAACGGATTGTATCACCTTTATCCCCAAACCGGAAAAGTGGAATCCTTCGGATTGAAGGATGGATTGGCGGATACGGACATAAGAGCCGTTCTGGAGGACAGGTACGGGAATGTCTGGTTGAGTTCGTCAGGAAGAATTACGCGGTATGATATCACTGACGGCAGCTTCCAGATTTTCCACGGGGCGAATCTCCAGCCGGGTCATTTCTATGGGGAGACTTGTGCCGCGATTTCTCCGGACGGAACACTCCTTTTCGGAGGAGATGACGGCATGACCGTTTTCACACCGTCCGAAAGGAGCAATCCGGACAATGTCTCAATTCCGATAAAATGCCTGAGGTTGACCGTCGATGGAAAAACGGCTGATCCTCGGGAACTGCCCGTTGTGCTTCATCACACAGACAAACAGCTTTCCGTAATCTATTCTGGAATCAATTTCACGTCAGGTTCACTGCTCAATTACGCATACAGACTGGAAGGAGCCGACAAGGATTGGACTTATACTACTGACAGGAGCGTCACTTACAATAATCTCCGTCCCGGAAAGTATACTTTCAGGGTGAAGGTCAGGCTTTTCACTGGAGAATGGAATCCCGAAGAACTGGTCCTTCCTGTCGTAGTGAAGCCTTCGTTTTGGAACAGCACCCTTTCTTTCATCGTGTACGTACTTCTGTTCCTCACATCTGTCATCCTGTCATTCCTGACGGCCAGAAAGATGATCCGTCAACGCAATGACCTTCTGATTTCCAGACAGAACGAGATAATGAAGCAGGAGCAGGTGGAATTCCTTACCAACACTTCGCATGAATTCCGCACCCCTCTTTCCCTCATTTACGCTCCTTTGAAGATCCTGAACGCAAAATCCGGATTGTCTGCCGAAGACAAGAAACTCCTCTCCACCGCATTGGAGAATACCGAAAGGCTCAAAACGTTGGCGGACAAGAGTCTGCGTCCGTCTTTCGAAGATGTATCGGATTCGGTTCTGAGGGTCGTACCTTGCAACATCTCTTCGCTTGTGAAGGGAATAGCGGAGAATTTCAGATATGCTGCCCATCAGAAGGAGATAGATTTCTCCTATAACCTGAAAGATGACGTCAACGGCTATGCAGATACGGAGAAAGTGGAGAAAGTGATCCTCAATATCCTTTCCAACGCTTTCAAGTACACTCCTGAACACGGCAAGGTGGAATTGTCCTTGTGTACGGAAGACGGCAAAGCGGTCGTCGAAGTGAAGGACAACGGAATCGGTATTCCCGAAGACAAGAGAAAAGACATCTTCAAGAGATTCAACCGTCTGGGCAGGGAAAAGGATGCGGATCTCGCCACCGGTTCAGGAATAGGACTCAATTACGCTATACGTCTAGCCCGGAGCCATAAAGGAGACATCAACTACAGACCGAACGGAGAAAAGGGATCAATCTTCTCATTCTCATTTCCTTA
>DBWN01000133.1 GCA_002308935.1 Bacteroidales bacterium UBA1237
GCCCCATGAGCCTGGAGGGCTGATTTACGGTAGGAATCCGCAAAAAGCACAGTCAACGGGCCGGTCTGAGGGGCTTCCAGGACAGAATCCGCCAATGCCCTTAACGCTTCAGTATTTCCGTCTTTCCTGAAAGAACGTATCCGGTATAAGACATCATTCGAAGGAGTGCCTTTGGCACCTGGTCCGTACTCGTCCCCTTCGGCGGCGTCAACATCCACGAAAACAGTACCGGACTCCAGAATGAAGTCCTGAAGCTGGAAGTCATCTTGATACAGGTAAACATGGACAGGTCCCGTCACTTTGGGATGAAACTCGAATGAACCGTCCTTGACGGTAGTTGTCCCTACAATTTTGCAGTTGTTCCATCCATCCTGCAGTTCGAGTCTGGAACCGTCAGGAACGCCTTTGATGTTTCCTTTGACCACACAGTAGTCAGAAGAAGAATCGCATCCGCTCAATCCTATGACAAGTGATGTCAGAGCGGTAAGTAATAGTTTCGTTTCAGTCATGGTTTTATCAGTAGTATTATTTGTTCGGTACAAATCTATAAATTTATTTTCTTATTGTCCACTGAATCGGGACCAAATCACAATTATTTCCTTTTCAATTCATATAGTCGTATATTTGACCGTAGATCCGTTCCGGAGAACATCCGTCTACATTGGTGTAAGCAATTATCTACAAAGAAAATGGGAGCATTCACTATCAGGCCTGCGAGACCCGAAGAGGCAGGGGTCGTCCTCGATCTTATAAAGAAACTTGCCGTATACGAGAAATGCGAGAATGATGTCGTCGCTGATGAGGACACCATCCGCAATTCGCTTTTCGTGGAGCATTCCGCGGAAGTGGTTTTCGGGGAGGAAAACGGGTCGGTGGTCGGTTTCGCGCTGTACTTCCATAATTTCTCCACCTTCGTCGGACGTAAAGGGATGTACGTGGAGGATCTGTTCATCCTCCCCGAAAAAAGGGGACTCGGCTACGGGACGGCGCTCCTCAAATACGTCGCAAAACTCGCCGTGGAAAGGAACTGCGGCCGCATGGAGTGGATCTGTCTTGACTGGAACTCCCCCGCCCTGTCGCTATACCGTTCCATAGGCGCACACCCTCTTTCCGACTGGACTGTCCAGCGTATGGACGAAAAGACCCTGAAAGAATTCGCGCAATCGCAATAAGCCTTCCTTCCCCTTCAGGAAAAGAATCACTGCCGGTCGCTGACATCAGAGCCTGAGATTACCTCTACGTGCCGTATTCTCCAGCAGTGTGACCGGAATTATGCGTTTGACGGCATCAACTAAGGCGTTCAGTTTCGCATCGTGGATGTAGTCGGCGCGTATGATAAGGGAAATGGACCGGGTCGGTACAGGGTCGACGATGGGACGAAGACATTCCTGCTAGCTGTACATTATCAGGTCCGTATGGGTTTCCGGGACGATGGTGATTCCGCCGTTGTCATTGACGACCTGGATCAAAGTACCGACCCTTCCGCCTTCGAAGAGTCTTTCATAAGTGATGTTGCCGTCTTTAAGATCCGAAGGGTCCAGTTGTCTGAGTCCGTCCCGGATGATCCACATCGGTTGTCCGAGAACGGTTTCAAGCCTTACGTTTTCCTGGGCATAAACGGGATTGCTGGGTGAGACATAGGCCATGAAGCGTTCTTGGTATAAAGGAATCTCAAAGAAATCCGTTTCGTGAACCGGTCCGGACAGTATGCCCATATTGATTTCCGCCTTCCGCAATTTGTCTTTGATCGTATCGGTGAGCATCTATTCAGTCTGCAGGGATATGGCTGGAGACTTCTCGCCTATGTACTTGAAAAGACCGGGGACCAGCACCGGAGCCACAGTTGAAATGATTCCTATCTTCAAAGGCCCTGAGAGGATCTCCTTCTCAGAGCGGGTCATCTCTGCGCCGTGTTCATATTGCGGCGCGGTCCGCCGTCGATTATAATTATCTTTTTCATAGTGAACTTGTTGAAAGTCTATCAGTGTTCATTCTTTTTGTCCTTCCTTATTTCCAAATACATGGAAAGAGCCAGAAGAAGTTGTGAAACCAACCCGCACCATAAGCTGATCCTGCCCAGTACATCAACATCATCCCGCGTATCTTGGACAATAAGAAGAATGCAGAAGATGACTGAGAGGGCGATGAAAAGCCCGAAGAAGAAATGCAGGAGTTTACGTTTGCTCATATATTCTTGAATTTATGATCATAATAAGCTGAACTTCCGGCAAGATGCAGTCTCATGTATCGACTCTATCTATGGCTCTGGTTCAGTGTTTCTTAAGCCCTTTCACCAACAATAGTACTCCAATAACTGCCAGCACCGCACTTGCTATCGCGATTTTATAATCAGGGATGAAAAATGCAGGAAACTCGCTTGCCTGTACCTCCCCCAACCCAAGAAAGGAAAAGACCCCATACAAAGTGCCGGTCAGATTGCCGCCGGCATGAAGGAGGATGGCATACCAGATGTTCTTTGAGAAAAGGAACACCAGTCCATAAAGCAGGCCTCCGACGGAAGCTCCGACAAAGTTTCTCACATGAAGAAAGCCGAAGAGCACCGCCATCAACACGCAGACAAACAGGCGTGTCCCAAAGCGGCGGAAGGGCGGGATGGACAGATGACGGAAGCACAGTTCTTCTAGAACGGGAGCAAGGAATACCGCATGTACTCCAGCCAACAGATCTTCTCTCATTTCGTCTGCGGTAGAAGTGAGCAGTTCCGTCTGTACAGGATGATCCAGAAGCGTGATCCCATAAACTAGCATTTCTTTCAGCAGCAGAACCGAAGGTGCCAGAAGCAGCACCCCCGCCACTTCCGGGAGAGATGGAATCTTCAGCGAGAACTGACGGGACTCCGGATAGATCTTTCTTTGCAGAGGGATCGCGACGAAAAGAGTCAGAAGGATGGCCCCCAATGTAATGATCCACCCGGCAGCCTCATTCGGAAACGAACCGTCACCGTCAGCTGTAGGCAGCGCTGTAAGATAGATGAGCGCTAAACCGTAACAGACGGAAAAGACCGGCACAAGCGGCTTGAGGATATTAGCGGCTTTGGACATCAGTCCTTTTTCCCAAAATGTCTTCTATAAAGGCCTGCTGCTCCCCTGCTCCCGTAGTCCATCAGGATCGGGTACGGAAGGGCCTGTCAATTCTTGTCAAGGTAATCGAACAAATCAATGGTTCCGGCTTCGCTTTCGATGTCAAGAGCAGGAACATACTCCACAATTCTCGTGGAACCGCTTTTTTTGTCGACATAGAAATTCACCAGAGCTCCGGTATAACTGCGGAATACTACCTGATAAGCGGAATCCGTCTCTTCCCCCATCTCGACGCTCATGATGGAGGGATTCTCTACCGCTACGCTCCAGTCATATTCGCTATGGCAATAGTTGCTTACTCCTTGGTATGCCTGTTGGGCCGTAATCATGCCCTTCTGTGAGTTCGAACCGCATGAGGACAACAACAAGGCGGTCAAAAACAATGAAAAGAAAATGCGTTTCATGAAATAATTATTTAATCACTCGGAGTACGGATACCCAAGGCTTATGAGACCATAATCCTTTTATCCGTCTTCCTCTATCTGCTCTATTGATCTTCCCCGCCATTTTTGGGACCCTTTGAAAGAAGGATATACAGTAAACCGGCCAACCCGAGGATTACGACAGAAACAGCGGCGAAAATGAAGAATTCCCTCCAGGTCCAATGTCTACCGGCGATAAGCGTCATCGGCGGGCAAATCACTATGTAAAGGCATATCCAGATCACGACCGGTTTTATCAGACTCTTCTGATGCTTATTCAGGCCCATATGGCATGTACGGATTTATTGTTTGTAAATATAAGCACATTCCGCAACAAGTCAAAAACGTACAAGAGGGCGGATCGGCTTCAGTCGTCTTCTTCAAGAATGAAGATGGCGTCGGCAGGTTTACCGAAGTAACGGGCGATCTTCAATGCCAGAACTGCTGAAGGGACATATCCTCCGGCTTCTATGGAATTGATGGTCTGCCGGCTCACACCTACAGCTGTGGCGAGATCCTGCTGGGTGATATCCTTTATCGCCCGTTCAACTTTTACTGTGTTTTTCATTTCACGGACCTCCTGATGCTTTTCATCGTCATGTTGAACTTGATGATATACACGAAATAAAACAGGTAAAGTGCAGCAAGGGAAAATCTCAGGAATTCCAGCCCCATGATAAAAAGGATACCGAAAGCAAGAACGAACGTGGTGAACCATAAACTCCATACGAAAGACTGCATCCTTATCTGGCCGGTCATCTCATCCTCGTCCTTTTCACGGGACAAAGCTATGAAAGAAAGGGAAACAAGAAGCCCCATCATCCCAAGTTCAGTGAAGAGGTCTGCACTGCCACTATAGAAAAAGCCGTCACCTATGGCTATCCATGGGATTACGACGGACGGAAGTTTTATGTCGAACAGGAGACAGAGGCACAGAAGCGCAAACGGCAGAAGAATCAGCATTCCAATCTTTTTGTAATGATATGGAAGAAGATAATCACGTGTTTTCATATGGCTGTCATTTTTAACATTGTCGGCCACAAATGTAAAAACAATTTTCCAATATGTCAAGTAGATTTTACATTATCAACAAAGAATACATTTTTGTGAAGCAAAAAAGTCCATGCCGACGAGAAAAGTCCCGAAGGCATGGATAAGATCATCACCGCCAAATTGAATCGGTCCGTCTTGGGCGGATCAAGCGAGATGGATATACTGACAAAGGAAAAGACAATCAGTCTCCCATCCTGAAATCTCCTACATTGTCATTGGAGAGAGACAGTCCTTCAAAAGTCGATACGCATTCTTCCGCCTGGGGCGCCTGGCTGCTGATTCCTATATAGAGCACATCCGGATAAGAATTCTCATAAAGGCGTACCATCTGCCAGGACTTGCCGTCCAGAGAGAAGTAACTGGCTATGGTATGAGTGTCACTGCTGATCTTGAAATAAACCGACTTCGCAGGATCAACTACATCGTGGTTGTTGTCATCGCTGGTGCCCAGGGTCCTGACACTTACGATGCGGTGCTCGCCATGGTCGCCCTGTTCAAAACAAAGCTTCTGCCAAAGGGAAGCATTGGCATATACGAAGAACGAACCGGCATTGTACAGCCCTCCTTCTGACAGGAAGCCTGAAGTGACTTTGGATGTCAATGTAAATGGCTTAGTGTTGTCGACTTCAGTCAGCAGGATGGCGGCATCGTCTTGAGTGAGTTTGCCCTCATTAGGGTCCTTGAAGTAGTCGGAATACGGAATGGCACGGAAGGTGACAATACCATCCGCTTCAGAAACCTGCTTTTCCGCACCGTTGATTGACTTTGTGAAATGAATGCCTCCGAGAGTGACGTCACAATCGGCCAGTTCAGGGGTCTGTACCTCTTGCTGATCCGTTGAAGATTGCTGGGAAGACTTGCTCTGGGAGCATGCTGACAATGTCAGGAGTACCACAAACGCGAATAATAGCTTTTTCATGTGATTATGAATTTATTCTGCAAAGGTAAGCATTAGTCTTCTCTTTTTCACATGAAACCTGCCGAAACCGTCTCTTCAGCTATCCGGCTCACAATACGCTCTTGAAGAAGTCCGCTACCGAATCGATTCGGGAAAGGACCTCATCTGAAAACACATCTTCAGGAACCTGAATGGTCACGGTGCTGGTCTGGTTGAACATCGTCAAATACATCTGAAGCCCATCAAACACTTTCACAACGCATCCGACGGAGACGACTCCGCACTCCTCTTTCAAAGATTCCATTTCAGCCAGCGGCTTGAACTTGTTGAAAAGCAATCTTCTCCAGACGACAGAGTGGGACATGCCTTAGATCTGAGCCTTGACGACCCTGTCGACACGAGCTTGATAGTCGACGATGAACCTGTCCAGAAGCATCAGCATGGTTTCATACCCATAATGGGTCTGGAGATCATATACGACCTCCATCCATGCCCCGTTCTGTCTTGTCCCCAACCTGGTAACTTCAGCCATCGCGAATCCCGACGCTCTAGTTGAAGAATCTCATCACATGGACGTACAGCAACCAAGCCGCGACAAGCATTGCAAAACGGAAATAATTGCGCCTGAGTTCCTTCAGATCTTTGGGCGAAATGCTTTCATCATCTTTATGCTTACGATAATCAGCGATGATAGCAATCGCGCCGACAAGAATGACAACAATCAAAAACAAGTTTAATATGATCTCCCAAGCAGCCATGATACCTATTTCATTTGTTCTTTATTCCGGATAAACAATTATTGCAATTGCCATGAAGCGCTTTCCTGTGCAACCCTTTCTTCGCAATCCTTCATCGCGTCAAGGGTCTTTTGAAGGACGTCATCAAGGGGCCATCCCAGCATCTCGGCGCCCTTTTCAATAACCTCACGTGAGCAACCGGCAGCGAATGCCTTCACTTTATACTTCTTTTTCACCGACTTGAGTTCCATATCCTGGACGCTTTTCGAAGGACGCATCAGGGCGACAGCCCCTATCAGTCCCGTCAGTTCGTCTGTAGCGAAGAGAACTTTCTCCATCAGATGCTCAGGTCTCACATCCACGTGCATTCCATAGGCATGGCTGCAGATGGCATGGATCATCTCTTCGCCTACACCGCCTTCACGAAGCAGCTCGGG
>DBWN01000261.1:0-2752 GCA_002308935.1 Bacteroidales bacterium UBA1237
ATTTCGGCCAACAGGCAAGAAATCAAATAAAATCACAACATGAGTATACAGCAGGATAACATCGCGCGCCTTGTCGAACGCAGGGCATCCGCCCTCAAGGGTGGCGGCGAGAAAAGGATTGAGGCACAGCACCAGAAAGGCAAGCTCACTGCCAGGGAAAGACTCGCCCTCCTTCTTGACGAAGGATCTTTCGAGGAGTATGACATGTTCGTCCAGCACCGCTGCACGAACTTCGGCATGGAGAAGCAGCACTTCGACGGTGACGGTGTCGTGACCGGATGCGGAACTATCGACGGAAGGCTCGTATACGTCTTCGCACAGGATTTCACGGTATCCGGAGGTTCCCTCTCCAAGACGATGTCCGAGAAGATCTGCAAGGTGATGGACATGGCTCTTCGCAATGGTGCCCCTTGCATCGGATTGAACGACTCCGGCGGAGCACGTATCCAGGAAGGCATTGACGCACTCGCTGGTTACGGCGAAATCTTCGAGAGGAACATCCTCTCATCCGGTGTGGTCCCCCAGATTTCCGGGATTTTCGGTCCTTGTGCCGGCGGTGCAGTATACTCCCCCGCTCTGACCGACTTCACCCTCATGGTGAAGAACACCTCCTACATGTTCCTTACAGGTCCTGCAGTCGTCAAGAGCGTGACCGGTGAGGAAGTCGACCAGGAGCAGCTAGGAGGTGCCAGCGTCCACTCAAGCAAGAGCGGTGTGGCTCATTTCGCTGCTGATTCAGAAGAGGAAGGAATCGCCACGATCAAGGAACTGCTCTCCTACCTTCCCCAGAACAACATGGAAGAGGCTCCCGTAGTTCCCACCAATGATCCCTACAACAGGGTTGATGACACCCTCAACGAGATAGTGCCCGACAACCCCAACAAGGCGTACGACATGTACTACGTCATAAAGAGCATAGTCGATGACGGCAAGTTCTTCGAGATCCACAAGGACTTCGCAAAGAACATAATCGTAGGTTTCGCGCACATGAACGGAAGAAGCGTAGGAGTGGTCGCCAACCAGCCCAACATGCTCGCTGGCGTACTTGACATCAACGCATCCCGCAAAGCTTCAAGGTTCGTCCGTTTCTGCGACGCATTCAACATTCCTCTTGTGACTCTGGTCGACGTTCCCGGATTCCTCTGCGGAACTCAGCAGGAGTACGGTGCTATCATCACCAACGGTGCCAAGCTTCTTTACGCATACGGAGAGGCTACTGTTCCCAAGGTGACCGTCACTCTCCGCAAGTCCTACGGTGGAGCACACATCGTGATGAGCTGCAAACAGCTCCGTGGTGACATCAACTATGCATGGCCTTCTTCACAAATCGCGGTCATGGGCGCTGACGGAGCCGTCAACGTGCTCTACGCAAAAGACCTCAAGGCAGCTGAGAATCCTGACGACAAGGCCAGGATAGCCCAGGAGAAGAAGGACGAATACGACGAGCTCTTCAACAACCCCTACCAGGCTGCCCAGAAGGGTTACATCGACGACGTGATCGAACCGAGGAACACCCGTTTCCGCGTGATCCGCGCCCTCGAGCAGCTTGCAGGCAAGAAACAGGACGTCCCTGCCAAGAAACACGACAATCTTCCTCTCTAACCCCTATCCAGATGAAAAGAACAACCAAGAGAATACTCTTCCCGCTGGTGATCCTTCTTCTGGGCGGTCTCCAGGCCATGGGTCAGAACGTCATCGACCTCAAGATAACTGAGGTTCTGGCGGAACCTGACAGTCTCGGCTTCATGGATGACTACGGTCAGAGGAACGGATGGGTGGAGGTGACGAACACCTCCTACGGAACGGTCAACATGGGAGGATGCTTCTTCACGGATGACAAGAACAACCTGAAGAAAAGCATCATC
Source organism: Bacteroidales bacterium UBA1237 (assembly GCA_002308935.1). Classification (GTDB taxonomy): domain Bacteria; phylum Bacteroidota; class Bacteroidia; order Bacteroidales; family UBA932; genus Cryptobacteroides. Next base: position 1,866 of record DBWN01000261.1, read on the forward strand.
TCCAAGAATGACCTGGCTACTCAGATCGGCAAACGCCAGGTGGTGGTCTTCCACGGCACCGGCGACAACAGCCAAGGTACCTTCTATCTCAATTTCAAGATCAGGAGAGGCTCTACCATCTATCTGGTCAGCAATGACGGAAGGACTATCGTAGACTCAATCGCTGTTCCCGCCAATCTTCCCGTGGGCAAGTCGATAAGCAAGTTCGCCAACGACAACAAGAAGATGAAGTTCATCGTTGATCCGAACCCTTCTTCCCCCACCCCCGGTTCCATGAACGGTGACGCGAACGCTGAGTCAAATGCACAGAAGATAGCGAAGAATGACCCTCACGGTTTCATCCTGTCGCTGACGAGCATAAGCGTCGTTTTCAGCGCTCTGGCAATCCTGTGGTTCCTCTTCTGGATACTGTTCGAGCGTCCCGCCAAGAAGAAGAAAGAAGCCGCAGCAGCCGCTCTTCTCCCCAAGAAGACCGCATCCAAACCCGGAGCAGTGACTCCTGAAGTCGCTGCGGCCATCGGCATGGCCCTTGACCTGGACACATCTGGTGAAGTTTACGCCGCCATAGCTACGGCTCTTCACCTGTACCTCAGCGAGAGCGTACATGACGCCGAGAGCTACACAATCACCATCAAACCTTCCGAGGGCGCATGGAAAACACACGGGCAGACCTTCAGAAGACTCCCGAAAGCAAAGAAATAGGACACCAAAAACAGAATAAAAAAGACACACAATATGAAAGAGTACAAGTTCAAGATCAACGGTGGCGAATACACAGTAGCCATCAACTCAGTAGAAGGGAAAATTGCCGACGTGACCGTTAACGGCGCTTCCTACAAGGTGGAACTGGAGAACGCACCTGCCGCAGCACCTGCTGCTCCAGCCGC
>DBWN01000261.1:2760-3318 GCA_002308935.1 Bacteroidales bacterium UBA1237
GCTGCAGCTCCCGCTGCTGCCCCCGCAGCAGCACCCAAACCCGCTGGAGCCGGTGTGAAAGTGACTTCCCCTCTCCCCGGTGTCATCATTGAGGTGTCCGTCAAGGAAGGCCAGGCTGTGAAAGCCGGACAGAAAGTGGCGGTCATCGAGGCCATGAAGATGGAGAACGAGATCTCCGCTACCCAGGACGGTACTATCACCGCTATACATATCGCAAAGGGCGACTCAGTCCTTGAAGGTGCAGACATCGTAACAATCGGATAATTTTTCGCAGATGGACCATATAATAAGCAGTCTGCAACAGTTCTGGCAGTTCACGGGATTCGCCAACTTCGCTTGGCAGAACCTCGCGATGATTGCCATCGGAATAACTTTCATAACTGTCGCCATCCTCAAGGAATGGGAACCGCTGCTGCTTGTACCTATCGGTTTCGGTATGATCATAGGAAACATCCCCATGTTCCCCGGAATGCAGATCGGTATCTACGAGAACGGTTCGGTCCTCAACATCCTTTACCAGGGTGTACGGCAGGGATGGTATCCGCCGCTGATCTTCCT
>DBWN01000261.1:3443-3748 GCA_002308935.1 Bacteroidales bacterium UBA1237
GACGGTCCTACCGCCATCTTCCTCTCCTCAAAACTCGCCCCGGACCTTATGGGAGCGATCGCCGTTTCGGCTTACTCCTACATGGCCCTCGTTCCGGTTATCCAGAGGCCTATAATGATCCTTCTCACCAACAAGAAGGAAAGACTCATCAAGATGCCCGCCCCCAGGCAGGTCAGCCAGAAGGAAAAGACCATATTCCCTATCGTGGGATTCCTTACAACCGCGTTCATCGTGCCTTCAGGCCTTCCGCTGCTCGGTATGCTCTTCTTCGGTAACCTCCTCAAGGAGTGCGGCGTCACCAAGCG
>DBWN01000097.1:0-1869 GCA_002308935.1 Bacteroidales bacterium UBA1237
CAAACAGGAAGATATTGACTAATTTCGTGGCGCGGAACATTTTTTGCTTCAGGTATTCCGGTTAATTGAATTGACATGAGACATCATTCCACATTATACAGGTATCTTATTCCATTGGCTCTCTGCCTTTCCCTTTGCTTCTCTTCATGTGCGAGGGGACTCAAACAGTACAGAATCTCCGTTGTGAAGGAATATCCTCATGACGACGCTTCCTATACCCAGGGACTTTTTTTCAAGGACGGGCAGATGTACGAGAGCACGGGGCAGTGGGGTGAATCCACTTTCCGTAAGGTCAATCTCGAGGACGGGAAAGCTCTACGCAAACTTGACTTCGATTCGAAGTATTTCATTGAAGGTTCCGTAATGCTTGGCGGTTCCCTGTACATCCTTACATGGACCAACAAGGTGGTTTTTGAGTACGATGCCTCCACCCTCGAGTATAAAAAGACATATTCTTACCCTCGGGAAGGTTGGGGACTCACCACTGACGGCAAACAGCTCATCGCTTCTGACGGGTCATCCAACATCTACTTCATGGACAAGAATTTGAAGGTGTTGAAGACTGTCCCTGTCAAAATGAACGGCCGTCCTGTCAGAAACCTCAATGAACTCGAGTGGATTGACGGAAAGATCTGGGCCAATGTCTACACTTCCGACATGATCGTCATAATCAATCCCTCTTCCGGAGAGGTTGAAGCCACGGTGGACTGCTCGGGACTCCTTCCCGCCAATCTTCGTGACCGGAGGACCGACGTCCTGAACGGGATAGCGTATGACCCTTCGACAAAGAAGACTTATCTTACCGGCAAATACTGGAAGAGGCTGTATGAGGTGAAACTGGTGGAAAAGTAGTCATCTTTTCTTTCCGGGCCTTTCCTTTTGTAAAGTATTTGTTTACCTTTGCATCCGATTTTTGTGGGACTCCAGGTCCTGATGTCAAATAAAAGCGGGGGTACTGGCCGTAAGGCCGGTTGAGAAACACCCAATGAACCTGACGCGGTCAATACCGCCGTAGGGAATGCTTGTTTCAAACGCAGTTTTCGCGTGCCCCTTGCATAAAGTGTAACTTATGCGAGGTTTTTCTTTTTCAGCGGCCATTGCCGCACTTCTTCTGCAGGCCATGCCTGCATTCTCACAGACTGTTTCCACCGAGAATGGTGAGAAGGTCGAAAAGCTTGATTCAGTCGTCGTATCGGTATCCAGGGCAGGCGCTTCCACTCCTGTCACCTTCACCATGCTCGGTAAAGAGGATCTGAGGAAAGCTAACCCTATCAATTCCCTCCCGATGGTGCTTAACCTCCAGCCTTCAGTAGTGACCTACAACGAGGGCGGCACCGGACTGGGAAACTCCGCCATGACGGTGAGAGGTTCCAAGGGATCACAGATCAACGTGACCCTCAACGGTATCACTCTCAATGACTCCGAGAGTCAGGAAGTGTTCTGGGTGAACATCCCTTCGCTTACCTCTCTCATTTCTTCAGTGCAGCTCCAGAGGGGACTCGGAACTTCGGCAAACGGCGCCGGTTCTTTCGGGGCGAGCGTCAACATGAGTACGGCTTCAGTGACTCCTGACCCCTTCACTGCTGTGGAATTCAGCGGAGGTTCATGGAATACTTTCATGACAAGTGTAGCGGCGGGAACGGGACTCACCGACACAGGGCTGTATTTCAACGGAGCCTTTTCCTACGGCCGCACTGACGGATACATCCGTAACGCTGATGTGGATTCGAAATCCGCTTTCCTTGTCCTTGGATGGATGGGCGGAAAATCTTCCTTGAGGTTGACCTATCTGATGGGTGACCAGAGGAGCGGAATCACCTGGGACGGCATCACTCTGGAACAGTACGCCGAAGACAGGCGCCAGAACGA
>DBWN01000097.1:2031-4843 GCA_002308935.1 Bacteroidales bacterium UBA1237
AAGAACTACGGTTTCACACCCGCTGAGATAGGTAATTTCCCCAAGAGTGACCTTACCTACCGTAAGAAGATGGGGAACAACTATTATGTGGTGAGCTCGGACTTGAGGTACAGGACTGACGGACTGAACATAACCGGAGGAATAAATCTCTCCACATATGAAGGCAACCACTTCGGTGAGATCCTTTGGGTCAAGACCTTCCGTGAAGGATATGATTATAAAGCGTTCAATGATGAGGACAGGTGGTACCGCAATGCTTCCCACAAGAAGGAAGTGACGGGTTTCCTCAGAACGGAATGGACTCCAGTCCAAGGACTTACGGCTTATGCCGATCTGCAGCTCAGGCACATCTCCCTCAATATGGCCGGTCATGATTCCGATTACTATGAGATGGGCAATCCCATGGCCTATGACAAAAAGTGGAACTTCTTCAATCCGAGGGCGGGTGTAACTTACCGCTGGAACTACTATTCGAAGGCTTACGCTTCCATTGCCCTCGGTCACCGTGAGCCGGGAAGAAGCGACATAAAGGAGAACATCAAGGGCGACCTTTCTCCCATAAGCCCTGAAAAGATGCTGGACTTCGAGGCCGGATATGAATTCACTTCATCGAAGTTCTCCTTCGGAGCCAACATTTATCTCATGGAATACTGGGACATGCTTCTGGAGACAGGAAAACTTTCTTCATCCGGATACGCGATCAAGGACAATGTCCCCAGATCATGGAGAAGGGGAGTGGAACTTACCGGAGCATGGACTCCCGCTCCTTGGGTGAGGTTTGACGCCAACGCCACCCTCTCAACCAACAAGATAGACGACTACACTTCATATGTTGAGGTCTGGGATCCGGATTTTCCGGGTGAGACTTTCGCGATCAATTACGGCCGTACCACGATGCTGCTTTCTCCTTCCACTGTCGGAATGATGCAGGTGGCCCTTTCTCCATGGAAATTGTCAGGAAGAGGATCCCTCAAGTCGACGACCTTCACGCTTAACGGAAAATGGGTCGGGAAGCAGTACATAGACTCCAGCGAAAGGAAGGAGATGGAGATTCCGGGATACTTCGTAGCGAATCTCTCCCTTGGCCATGAGTTCAATGTCTGGAAAGGCGTCCTCGGACTTACCGGATACGTCAACAACCTCTTCTCCAATCTCTACTACGCTTATGGATGGAGATGGGAGGGTTACACCAAGTCCGACGGTGAACTTTCCACAGGAGTGGGAGTGTATCCCCAGCCTCCTGTAAACTTCATGCTGAAACTCTCATACAGGTTCTAAGCTTCAATTATCATAAACTTCTTCCCGAGGGCTCCGTCGTTGGCGGGGCCCTTTCGGCTTCTGTACTGGAATACGTGGTGTTATTCTTTCACTAAAAGTGCTATATTTGTATTTCGTATGGAACTGAAAACAGCATCATTCAAAGTCGCGGACCACTTCTTCACGGTAACAATGCCCGATGGGGACGCTTTGTGGGACCGCATGGGCCAGTATGCCCCGTTCAAGGTGGATTCCCCTTCTGAGGAACCGGTGTTCAATCTCACATTGGTTGATTCGCTTCCGGAAGAGGAGAAGGAGCCTTTCATAATAGTGGATCCCGAACCTGGCATGAGCAGGATCGACGTCTACAAGAGCGGCTCTGGCCTTGTGGTGGAGATGGCCCCCTTGGCCAGCATCCCGACGGTCTGCATCCTGCATATGAGCGGGGATTTCAAGCAGGGGAAGTTACAGTGCATAGGTGAAGAACGTTCGAGGCTCTATTCCCTGAACAATTCACTCATGCTTCTGTATGCGTTCAGCACCTGCTCGAAGAAGACTCTTCTGATGCATTCATCAGTTACTGTCCACAATGGAAAGGGATACATGTTCCTAGGGAAGAGCGGTACCGGAAAGAGCACACATTCAAGGATGTGGCTCGAGAACATTCCGGGATGCGAACTTCTCAATGACGACAATCCTGTCATAAGGGCTTTCGACGGTGAAGTCAGGGTGTACGGCTCTCCTTGGAGCGGCAAGACCCCCTGCTACCGTAACCTGGATTATCCGGTTGGGGCCATAGTAAGGATAAAGAGGGCTCCGTACAACAAAGCCACCCGGCTCTCCCTTATGGATTCATACGCTTCAGTCTACACTTCCTGCTCCTCCCTGAGGGCATTGAGGAAGATCGGTGACAGCCTTCATGAGGGTATCACCGCTGTGGCGATGACGGCGCCCTGTTTCGTGATGGAGTGCCTTCCCGACGCCGATGCGGCTTTCGTTTGCCGAAAGGCTGTTGAAGACGGAGAATACGATGGATAAGCTTGTCCTTCCGAACGGAATCCTCCTGGGTGAGGTCGAGAAACTTGTCTCGGAGGGGAAGGAGGTGTCCTTCACTCCAAGAGGGAACAGCATGCTTCCTTTCCTCAGAGGAGGTGAGGACAGTGTGGTGCTTTGTGGCGTCAAGGACATTGAAGTCGGAGACATGCTTCTTGTGAGGCTTTCTGACAGATACGTTCTTCACAGGGTCTGGTCCATAGACGGGGAGAAGGTCGTGATGATGGGGGACGGAAACATCCGCGGAAAGGAAAAGTGCCTGAAAAAGGATGTGGTCGGCAAGGTCCGTGAAATACATAAGCTGAAAAGCGGCAAGACAGTCATTCCTGACAAAGGGCGCATCTGGAGGATGCTCCTGCCTGTAAGAAGGTACATCCTGTGGTTGTACAAGAAGATATGGCCTGTCAGCCCGTTACCGAAAGTTGAAACAGAAAAAACGCAATAATATGAGAATCCGTAAAGGTTTTGTGCTGAGGCCTCTCGGCAAAGAATACATCGTCAC
>DBWN01000140.1:0-5035 GCA_002308935.1 Bacteroidales bacterium UBA1237
GTGGACAACAAGTAAATAGTTCCCTTTTATTTTCATTTTGCGAACAAATCTTCCATTGGATTTCCCTGAAGGACGGATAATGATTATTTTTGTTACGAATTTCATTTCAACCAACTTATATGAAAAAGACAAGTTTCATTTCTTTGATCTGCGCTTTTGCCGTCCTTTCATGCGGCAGAGCCCCTGAAGCATCTCAGGCCGTGTACGGCAATCCGTATCTTCCTCTTTGGGAACATGTACCTGACGGTGAACCGCACGTATTCGAGGATCCGGACAATCCCGGTCAATACAGGATATACGTCTACGGCTCCCATGACACGAGGTTCGAGAGTTTCTGCGGGCAGGATGTCCGCTGCTGGTCAGCGCCGGTTGATGATCTGCAGAACTGGAGAGACGAAGGTCCCGTGTTCACGCTTCAGGTTGAAGGAAAGTGGGACGGAATGTGGGCTCCCGATGTGGCCGAAGTCAGAAGAAGGGACGACGGCTCCTTGAAATATTATCTTTATCCCCACGATCGTGGAGCCGGAAGACTCGGTCTTGTATGCGTAGGAGACCGTCCTGACGGCCCCTTCACTCCAGTAAACCTTTCTTCGGACGGGGTGACTCTTCTTCCGGACAGCCCGATAGATTTCGATCCGGGAGTCATAGTGGAGAAGGTTGATGACCCTTCGGATCCTGATTACAACCGTGGATTCAGAGCATATGTGGCTTGGGGCATAATGCATTCGGGAGGAACCGAACTTGATCCGGAAACCATGTATTCTCCCAGGTACGGGAAACCGGATTTCCCGTATTGGCTTCCTTCCAGCTTGGCTTTGATGATGCAGGAACTTCCTGAAAATATGCGTAATTCCTTCGGGATGAACATGTCCGGAAAGATAGAGTTCCCGGTGGTTGCAGAAGGGGAGGACCTTAATGACTTCAGTTTCTTTGAGGCTTCATCTTTCCGTAAGGTCGGAAACAAATACGTATTCATCTACAGTGGACATTCAGGCCCTGAATATGGCCTTTCTCTGGCGAATTCAACCCTCAGGTACGCTTATGCTGATTCACCGAGAGGCCCTTGGAAGAGCGGTGGAATCCTGGTGGAGGCCCGTGGACCGGTCCTCTCCAAGGACGGCTCTGTCATAGAAAGTTCTTTCGCGGGATCCAATACTCATGGCAGCCTTGAAAAGATAGGAGACATGTGGTACCTTTTCTATCATAGAGCTCCGAGAGGATTCGCATACGCAAGGCAGGGAATGGTGGCTCCGGCATATGTCGAGGTTGACGAGAAGCCCGTATCTGAAGGCGGTAAGGTCACAATCAGGGCGTATGACCCTTACAAGGGTGCTTTCACAGTGAAGGCGGCTGACGGTCATGAGTACCGCGGAGTAGAGGTCACTTCTGAGGGTTTCAATATCTATGGTCTCCCTCCTTACGGATATTATTCCGCCGGCTATGCTTGTTACATGTCAAATCCTGATTCAATGCAGGATACTTGGGACATATGGGACAACAGGATGGACATTACCGGTGTCAAATCCGGAGATATCCTTGGTTACAAATATTTCGGTTTCGACGGTCTTGACAAAAGAACAGCGGGACTCTCTCCTTTCGAGGGTACTGCCCCAGGAAACGGAACCGTCTTCAATCTGTTCCTTTCATCAAACACTACGGAAGCGTTCAGCGTCGAGGTGTGGATTGACGGCCCTTGGGAAGGTGGAGCATGGAACGGGACGAAGGTCGGCGAAATCAGTGTTCCTGCAGGGGCTTCTTCAGAAGTCACGAGGTATTCCGTCAAACTCGGCGATGCGGTCGACCGTCTAGACGGGAAACATGCATTGTTCCTTGTCGCAAAGGGAGGCGAAGGACAGGACCTTTGTGATATCGTGGGTCTTGGCTTTACAAAGAAGAACAGGAAGATGGAACTTCCGGTACCTCCTCAGGTCATTATCAAGATTGACGGCATCTCGGTCGAAATGCCCTCTCATCCCGTTTGGGCTACTGATGAGAACGGTCTGACAGACTGCACATTCTATAGCGTGAAGGCAGGTGAAGGTGAAATCACAGTCGAAGCCCCTTCTTCAGTCAAAGTGGAAATCGACAAGACCGATCGTACAGTACGTTGTACCTACAATGGACTTACGAAGACTTTCTGTCTTGAGTAGAGAACATGTCGGAACAGTTACGCAAAGCAGCCCGTCGGTTTTCCGGCGGGCTGCTCAGTGTCAGTCTTCCAAGTAGAGAGGTGGACTAACTCATCCCCCTTTCCTTCTTTATGGTCTCGTATGCTTCCTGGATCTTGCGGAACTTCTCAGCTGCCGCCCTCTGGACTTCAGGTCCTAGGGTGGCGACCTTGTCGGGGTGGTTCTTCATAGCCATCCTGCGGTACGCGCTCTTCACTTCATCGTCAGTGGCATTAGGGGATATCTCCAGTACCGAATATGCCGACTTCGCATCCTTGTAGTACATTGAAATCGTGGAAGCGGCATCGGATGTATTGAGGTGGATCGCTGAAGCGATGCTCTCCAGAACATCTTTCTCGGATTTGCTGAACTCCCTGTCAGAGGTGGCTATCTGGACCAGGTAGTGGAACAGCTGCAGACGCTGGGAGTAGTTCATGTTTGTGGCGATCTGCGCGCCCACCTGATAGAGATTGTATTCCTGTCGGTGTACCCTCTCGAAGATGTTCATTGCCTCGTTGACAGCGCTCTCGCCGAAGTTCTTGCGTATGAACTCACGTACGCAGTTGAGCTCCGCCTGGAGTGTCCTGCCGTCAGCTTTGATGACAGCGGAAGATAGGACCAGCAGACTTATCATGAAGCTGTTCCTCTGTTCGTTCGGGGTATATGTCGTGCGGTATCCTCCGGTACGCTGGCTTCCGCTCGTGTATGTCTGTCCTCCGGAGTTGCCTGAACCCCTGATCTGCTTTGCTACGTCTATGTGGTCGTCAACCGCTGTACCCAGCATGAACCCGACCAGAGCCCCTATAGGGCCGAAGGCTACCCATCCGAGGAAGCCCACTATCCATTTGGCTGCACCCATGTAGAATTGTTTTGTGATTGCATTGCAACCTGCAAAAGACGGTCCAATCCGGTTGATACTGACAACATGTCCGTATCAATAGTGAAATGTCCGACGGCAAATGCATGTCCAAAGACAATCATTTGTGGACAATCTGTACAAAAGAAATGAGAAAAGATCCTTTCTATATGCAATTCACATAGTGATAACTTCGGCAATTCGTATATCACAAATCTTACCGCCAAAATACCACAAATCCTACCGCCAAAATGCCACAAATCTTACCGCCAAAAATCTTCAATAGATTTGGTAAAGCGCTGTAAAATATCTAAATAGCACCATCAAACAATAATGCGAATACGCTGTCGCAGCTACGGACTCTCTCCAATTCCAGAGTCCGTAGCTGAGGATCATCTTGGGGCCGATGAGAGTAAGAACCTGGTCTTTCACTCTCTGGTCAGATAGAGAATCCAGTTTTATGTCAACATCATATTTGACGACAATCCTGGATTCATCCAGCGTAACCGGATTGAACAACCTCCAACTGGCGAATTGTGGTCTGGTTTCTCTGTAAATCCCTTCATAGAAAGATATCCTTCCTCCAGAAGACCTGATTACATCTTCCGCAGACATGACCCTCTGTGCATGGCAAAGGTTAATAGCCATGCACAAGAGAGGGAAAAAAGCAAAGAATCTGACTTTCATTACTTTCTTGTACTTATTCAGTAATGCTGTAGATTGTCACGTCAGCCTTGCGTGGAATGTCATTTGCCTGTTTCCATTATGATGACAGGGAGAGCTTGCTGGACGGCGGACTTTTCCTCTTCTGACAGTGACGCGAAAGGTTTGCCGTAGTCTGCCAAGGCTTTTTCATTCCGTTCATCAGTGTACGCTTGGTACATGAGAGTCTGAAGATGCTGGTAGGCTTCGTAGCTTGTTCCTCTGTCGCATTGAAGGACGAAGATTGAACTCCTGCCGTTTTTCGAAAGATGGGATCTGCACAATTCCAGAATGCGTTTGTCATCTTGTGTCGGAGTTGACCCTATGAGATATTTGCCCAAAGAGTTGATCCGTGCTATCATTATCCTCTCCCTGTCTATTCCCGGGAGTAGTTCCTGGGGATACTTGGAGTCGCGGCCATTTGTCTGCTCTTCGGCAACAGGGGGCATGTAGCGTCTTACTTCCTCTCCCTGGGACGGGGATGAGTATGTGATCCTGAGGGAACCGGCTTTTGCAAGTTCATCCTTAAGGTCGTTAATGAATCCCATCGGTATGTCTGAAGCCGCCTTTATCCGGATGTTGAGACTTGTAGGATCACCCTGTGAGGTAATGAAGGACTTCACTCCGTCCAGCGACAAGGGCTTTCCTTCGCCAGTCATTGTGACATCGCCTCTTGAATCGCGTCCTATCTCAATGGATACGTTTTTCAGGCTTGTCGGGGTTGAAGCACTTGCTGACTGCGAGAGACCGGCTATCCTGAAGATGACGGGTTGGACGCATTTGACCGCAACACTCTGTCCGCCTTTTTTTGCCGGTGTCCAGGAAGGTGATTTTTCTACGAGGGAAACAAGATGCTTGTCAAGTTCTTCGCAGACACCCTTCAATAAGTTGATATCGGAGATTTTCCCGTTCTTGTCAACCGTGAACTGGATCATGGCGGTTCCTGTGTATAGACAGTCGCCAGGATACTGGATCCTCATGGTCAGCCATTGTGAGAAGTTCTCGCTGCACTCGGGGGGAGTGTCCAACTGGTTCCAGACCGGGTCGACGGCAATCTGTGTCGCCTTGAACTGGTCGTCAGTGTTGATGACCTTAGTGGGGTCAAGATCCTTGATTCCATATTTTGAGACAACCACCTCGGGAAGAATTCCTTTGCTTCCGTCCTGGGTAACAGTTTTTTCACTATCTTTGTCCGTGGGGACGAAGACAGTGCGTGCCTGAAGGCCTAGGCCCAGGCACACCAGCGGGACAATGTACAGGACCCGCAGCCCTCTCGCCAGAGAGGATTTTGACTTTGACATCATAGTAA
>DBWN01000140.1:5070-13201 GCA_002308935.1 Bacteroidales bacterium UBA1237
AGTAGCCGCTCTTGCTGACAGCTTTTCTTATTAGCAGATACTGGTAATCCTTGAGCGGAGCACCCTCATTGAGGACGGCCTTGTCAGCCTCGTACTCATGGATTTCCTGAAGATCGGAACGGAGCATCCAGACTGCCGGATTGAACCATTGGAAGACAGTCATGAGGTCTACGAGGAGAAGCTCCATCGAGTGACCGGATGCTATATGGGCCTTTTCATGGGCCATGATTGAAGAGTGTTCGCTTTGGTAATCCTTTCTGGACATTACTATCGACTTCATCCAGCTGAACGGGTCAATGTCCCTGTCGCTCAGGTATAGAGTGTACCCGTCACCATCCTCCACCTTCTCACTCTTTCTTATGACTTTCCGTATTGACAGGATGGATATGATGATCCTTGCCAGGACAAAAAGAGCTCCGGTCCAGAAGAGGGCGGAGATGACAAGAGGCCACCATGAGACGGAACCTGTGACAGGTCCTTCGGAAGAGAGCTGACCCGTTATTATCTCCGGAGTCATCATGACAGGTTCTGAAATCTCCGGAGCCGGCCTTTTTATCGTGATGATGCAGAAGGGGAGTATGAACGAAATGAGCGCGCTTCCCACCAGAACGGCCCTGTTGAGACGATGGAATGTCTCCTTCCTCAGAAGAAGCCTGTAGAACATGTAGAAGACGGCGAGGGCCACCGCCACCTTCAGTTCGTATGTGATGAAGGGTGTCATGGCTATTTCTGTTTTTCGACGATGTCGATGAGTTCTTTGAGCTGTTCTACGGTGATCTTCTCCTCTTTCACAAGAGCGGAGACCGCTTTCATGTAAGAGTTGTCAAAATATTTGTCGATAAGCCCTATGAGGGAGCGTTCGTTGTACTCGTCACGGGAGATCTTGGCGAAGTACTGGTAAGTCGGACCATAGTCCTTATGGTCAATGAAACCGTCGCTTTGAAGGGTCCTCACTTGGGTGGAGAGGGTGCTGAAGCTGGGCTTCGGGTCAGGATAGAGTTCTCTTAACTCCCTGACGAACAGCGGTCCTTCATCCCAAAAGCGGTTCATTATCACTTCTTCTTTCTTTGTCAACTTTCTCATGGCTCATGTGTCTTTGTCGCAAATCTAGCTAAAAAAATTAACTATGCAAATAATTTTTATAGTTGTTTGGCGATTTTTTATCGGGAGGCATGCTTACGGGCATGGAAAAAGGCGACCCGTGGGCCGCCTTTAAGAGAGATAGGGGAGTACCCTATTTGACTGAGATCACCTGGTTGAGGGTCTCAGTGGTCTTGTCGGAGAAGGTTATCGCAGCGCTGACGGTGTGATTTCCGGAGGAAAGTGTCACGTATTCATCTTTCGTCACGCTTCCGTCATAACTCCATGAAATGCTGCTGATCCTCTTGTTTCCGGGAACCAGAGCGAAGAAGAATTTCTCTCCTGAAGAATACGAGTCCTTGACTTTTATGAAGTTCGCGTCTATGCAGGCGAGTGTCCAGACTCCGTCAAAACGGGAAATGTCGTATTTGACTGGTTCCCATTTTCCGTCGCTGAGCTGGAACCAGAAGGCCAGACGGTCTCCAAGGGCGATGTCCTTGGTGATGGTACACTCTACTTCGCTGAGGCCGAAACCGCTCATGGATTCGACAGTGTCATCCTCCTCGAACAGGTTCTCGCTGACGTCCTCTTTCCAGTTGCCGTCCTTGTCGACCATAACCACTTTGAGGTCACCGGTGTAATCCTCCGCACCCATATTGTAGATTACTCCGCAGTCGACCATGAAAGAACTTCCCTTGGCGATCGAGCCGCTGGAAACCGACATTCCGTAATAGGTCGTACCGTTGCTGTCGTAGGTGTCCATTTCGAGACGTTCTCCTGTTCCGGAGGGTTGGCTTGAACCGTCCTTGTCAGGGACAAGCCCGAATACGGCGTTCTGGTATTGGTTGAAAGTATAGGAATCGACACTCAGGTCGAATGCGAAGAATCCGTTGTTGTCTCCGCTCCATCCCCAGTTGATGTGGACCATCAGATTGCCCGTATCGTATCCGTCGCATACGAACTCGTGACCGCCATTGTCTCCGTCAACTCCACCGTACAGGATGGGGCCGCAGTTGTCAATGTCATACGCGATCATGTCGAACCATTCTTGGGTAGTATAGTCCATACGGTATTTGAGGGTGGCCGCTTTTGAGTATGACATGTGCTGGGTCAGAGCTGGAATTATGTCTTCTGCCAGGGCTCCGGATCCGGAGGTGGTGTAGTCCATTTCAACCATGATGCCGCAGTCCGCCATCAACTGTGCGACGGCATTGCCCTGAGCGGTTGAATAACTTCCCCTGTAGCTGGAGAGCATATTGCTCCAGTCGTATGTATGTGAACTGATGTCAACGCTGGATACCGTGTAACTCTTCGATTCTGTAGTGTAACCGCCGATGGTACCGGTTCCTTTCGCAGGCCATTTATGGTAGTAGAGCACTTCAGACATCGCAGTGGCGACACAACCCGTGTACAGGCCGGTCACACCCCTTGTGCCGTTTTTGACATAAGTGCTGAGGAGATTGCTGTAAGGCGCGTTCTGGTCCCATGATGCTGTGCTCAGAGTCACCTTTCCGGAAGCTTTGGTCTCGATTCTCTTGGGATTTGCCCACATGGCTTTCACCTTTGTGGTAGGCTGGAATTTCTTCTCACGGGCATATGCTATGTCCTTCTTGATCGCTCCGAGCCATCCGTCCAGGCCATCGGGGATGTTGTCCTTGTTGAAGGATCCGGTTTCACTGTATCCGAGAACAGGTGTGGAACTGTCTTCACCGCTTACGATGACCCAACCGCCTCCGGAGATGTTGAACACATAGAATGCGGGGTCTTCGCCTGATTTGGTGGCGACTGAGGTGCCGTCCCAGACCATTGTGGCGGATGACGCGTTCATGAATTGCTTCGCGACGGAGAGAGCCCTCTCTCCGGTAACAGAGTCAGCGAATGCTGCCAATGCGAGGCAGAATAGTGTTATTGAAAGTATTGTCTTTTTCATACGCTGACTATTTTGAAGGGATTATCATACCGAAAGTGCCGTTTTCCTCGAGGAGCCAGACAAGATTCTGCTCGCTCTTCTTGACCACAAGGTTCTTTGTGGAAGTACCGTTGGCCAGACCGTCCACTCCATAAAGGATGCAGGTGGCGCTGTAGGTATTTCCGGCGGAGATGCTTCCGGTTGAGAATGAAGTGCTGGCCATCTTTCCTTTGGAGAGGTTCTGGATACGGAAAGATACGTTTCCGCTTGTGGCCTTTGCCCATTGGTCACTTCCCTCAGTATAGATGTACTTGGGTGTGACGGTGTCTGTGGAACCTATGTATTCGTATACGCCCCACTGGGTCTGGTCAAGGAAGGCGCTTATCTCTGTCATTTGAGGACCGCTGGCCTGGGTTGAGCTCTTCCTGTAAATCGCTACATCATACACATTGGTGGAGCTGGTATTATAGCATGAGAACCTCGTGTTCTGGTCGTTGTACTTGAGAAGGTTGCGGGTATAAGTGCCCTGTGCGGTCACAGAAGCGACTCCGTCCTTGATGCTGATTGACCAAGATGAATTGGCATCCAGAGTTGTGGAGGTGTTGAGCGAGTTCTTGGAAGAGCTTGCTGCGCGGATGTAACCGCTTCCGGTGCTGAAAGCGAATGAATTGTCGGCAGTCCCTTTCACCAGAGTGAATATCTGGACTTCATCAGAAGGTTCGTCTGCAAGGGTGAGATTGTCAGAAGACTTGACGATGGAAGCTCTCCCACGGTAAGGTGTGCTGCCGGTGTTTTGTGTCGTGCTCATCGCGAAATCGTAACCGCTTGCAGCGATTATCACCTGGTCTCCGACAGAAAGGGTGGAGGCGTCAGTGACGAGCTCCCAAGTCGTGGAAGCGGGTGTCCCTCCGTCAAGAGTGCCGAAATTGACCATCTTTGAAGTTGAAGCGGTAAATCCGGTTTCGGAGACGATTTTCATCTTCTTGTCCTTGTATGTGACGAAGATCGTGAATCCGTCATAGTCTCCGGGGTTCACACCCATATAGTAAGTGCCTGCTCCGGAAATGCCGTCAATGACCACTTCATTACCGGTGGTGGGGTAAGTGACGTCAAGATTCCCATCTTCATCGAATCCGATCTTGGTGTCTCCGCTCGGAGCTATGCCGTCAGAGACGAACTTGAGGGAAGTGATGTCTTCTGAAGCGACGCTCATCTTCAGGATCGCGAAAACGTGATGGAAAGTGAATGAGGTGCTTTCAGAACTTGATGCGATCATGTCGGCATCCCCGAAAGAACCGTCAAGGACGTAGGATGGACGTGAGACGACAATCGCTTTGTCTTCCTTGCTGAAGGAAAGGGATCCATCACCGTAACTGGCTACTGCATAGTAGGGGGCTACTCCGATCTTTCCTGTGGAAGTGAATGAGAATTTCTCGCAATCCTCTTCCACAGTGAAGGATTCTGAATTGCCTTTGGAATCGAAGACAGTGAGAACGTCGCCTGCTGCCCAGCTTACGCTCTTGTCTTCTGCGATAGCCGTTTTGCTGGCAGCACCCATGGATGCGGTGAAAGTGACGGGAGGGTAGACAATACCTTGATCCACGGGGCTCACGATATCGCTTTCCTGGACTTTGGAACATGCGGCAGCAGCTATAACTGCCATGACTGACAAAAAGGTACGGATGGTTTTCATGGGCCTGTGTTTTAGGATTGCCATCCGAATTCATCCTCTTCGAGGCTGTCGATTCCGCCGCTTCCTGCAAGGAGGGTTTCCTCCTGGACAAGCTTCAGGACCTCTACTGAAGGGGATTCGTAGGGTAATAGGTTTGACATGCTGTTATTGTTTTGAATATTGTTTTTTCCGGAAAAATTTCGCCAAAGATAAAAATTGCTGAAAATATGGTCAGATTTGAAAAAAGTCAGTGTGAAAGTTTATTTGCGTTTTTTGAAAAACCAAAGTTCTCTCAATAGTTTTAATTAATAAGAAATATGTAGAAAAAACCGGTTTTTCTCAAGCGGAGGAAGAAATTTCACTTTTTTTCTTGCCGACGGAATTGTGGATTCGGTATAACATTTCGTCGTTTCCGCACACTGTACTTGCGATTTTTCATATACCTTTGGGATGTTTCAAAAGGGAAACTGATCACTTACGAATTATAATCAAAAACTGCAATGATGAGACCAAGACTGATTATGGCTGTGGCGGCCGCTGCGGCACTTGTTCTTTCCTCCTGCTCAGGAGGCGGTTCATCCTCACAAGGTTACCAAGGTGAGGATACTTTTCAGTATTCTACTTCCGGATGCCCTCAGGTGAAGGTTCAGCAGGGTGTACTTGAAGGCACTCTTGAGTCCGGAATCAAAATTTTCCGAGGAATACCTTTCGCCGCTCCTCCGGTCGGTGACTTGAGGTGGAAAGCCCCTCAGCCGGTCCAGCCTTGGACAGGCGTGAGAGAGGCCAAGAAGTTCGGGGATGACCCTATGCAGGGCAATCCTTTCGGTGACATGGGCTTCAATGCTGAGAAAAAGAGCGAGGACTGTCTGTACCTCAATATATGGACACCCGCGAAGAGCGCTTCTGACGGGCTCCCTTCAGTGATTTATTTCAATGGAGGCGGACTGTATGCCGGTAGCGGAAGCGAGCCGCGTTACGCAGGAGAGGCCATGGCACGTGAAGGCATAATCTCCATTACCGCCAACTACCGCGAAGGAATCTTCGGGTTCTTCTCGCATCCTGAACTTTCCGCGGAGACTTCTTACGGCGGCAGCGGAAACTGGGGATTCCTTGACCAGACCGCGGCCATTAAGTGGGTCCATGACAATATCGCCGCATTCGGAGGTGATCCTTCACAGATCACTATTGTGGGAGAGAGCGCCGGATCGATGAGTGTGAGCGCTCAGATCGCCACACCTCTTACCAAGGGCCTTTTCGCAAGAGCGATGGCTTCCAGCGGTTCTGTTACCGCAGGAACCATAGCGACCCAGGAAGAGGCTGACGCACAGGGTATCGCCAAGCTTCAGCAGATGGGTGTCTCTTCGATTGCCGAAGCGAGGGCTTTGTCGGCAGACGAAGTTCTCCTGAAAGGGAATTCCAACGGTGTCCCTCCTTACAACGTTGACGGTTATTTCTTCCCCGAGCAGCCCGCGGACATCTATGAGAAGGGACTCCAGCAGAAGGTTCCTCTGCTTGTCGGACGCAATTCAGCGGAGATGACCCCGATGATGTTCCTCAGGGGACAGGCTCCCACACTTGAGAACGTGCGTCCCATTCTCGCCGCGACTTTCGGAGACAAAGTGGACGAGGCCATGGCTCTGTACGGTTTCAAGACGGATGCTGACGTGCTCGGCAAACCCGGAGTGGATTACGCTTCCGACCTCTTCATCGCATACAGCACTTGGAAGTTCGGTTACCTCCATGCCAAGACTTCCGGTCAGCCGGTATACAGGTATTATTTCTCCAAACCGCGTCCGAGGATGGTGATGCAGGGAGTCGTCGCCGCTCTCGCAGGAGGAGTCCAGAAGGTTGAAGAAGGCTCTTCAGTTCCTGCACCTCAGCCTCAGGGATTCGTTGGAGCAGCCCACTCGGCAGACATTGAGTACGCTATGGGAACGCTTCCTACCAACAGGGTATATGACTGGCAGCCCGAGGACTACTACGTTTCCGCTCAGTTCCTTTCGTTCTACGCAAACTTCATCAAGACCGGAAATCCCAACGGACTCGGCCTGCCCGATTGGCATACCATCAACGGCAAGGAGTTCCCTCCTCAGATGATAATCGACGTGGACAGCCACGAGGTGGTAGACGAGACTTTCGAGAAGAGGAACAAGTTCCTTATCGACTATATGCACTGATGATTCAGGTCATTGACTGCTTTAACGGACTGTGGGAACTTCTCCTGCGGTCCTTTTTCTTTTCCGGGAAAGTCTTCCTATGGAAAGAATTCTGAATTAGTGTTATATTTGTCTCTGGCGGACTTGCCGCCGACGAACGATCAAATCCCGTTTCACATGAAGTCAAGAACACTATTCTTCGCGCTTTCCATTGCGGCTGCTGTCATGATGCTTTCCCCTATGACGGCTTCCGCACAGAATGTCCCTCCCAGGAATTCCCAGAACACCACCTATCTTCCGGATGATCTTCTTCCTGACGCCACTGCATATCTTCCTTCTCCGACGAAGCCTTCCGATCCGCTTTTCGCAGGAGACAGGGCTTTCTACGATTGGGGAAAGACTTTGAGAGGAACGGAGCGCGGCCAGCGGGCGCATGATGATGCCAACAGCAATTTCACCTATTTGTGTTCGATATTCTCACCGGCAGTCGGAGTGACACTTTCCTACGATAACACACCTGCGATCTGCACTCTTCTGAGCAAGGCGACTGCGACGGCCAGGGCTGCCACCAGCAAAGCGAAGGATTATTACAAGAGGGTACGTCCTTATGAGGAGTTCAACGAAGGGACGGGTGTCCCGGAAAATGAAGCGGCTTACCGTGGTTCCGCTTCTTATCCTTCAGGCCATTCAACCAGAGGATGGTCTTTCGCTCTTATCCTTTGTGAACTTTTCCCTTCACATGCTGATGAGATCCTTTCCGTCGGATATGAGTATGGGGAGAGCAGGGTGATAGTCGGTTACCATTATGAAAGCGATGTCCAGGCTGCAAGGGTGTCAACCTCCGCGGTCATATCCGTGCTGCATTCTGATCCCGCTTTCCAAAAGGATATGAAAAAAGCCAAGAAAGAGGTCCGCAAACTTGCGAACTAGCCTTCCTTGACGCTGTAGAGGCTGTAAATAAACAGTTTACGATAGGGCTTGTTCTTTTGAAGGGACGAGCCTTATTGAGTTTATAATCCTTCCGCAGCTTATCCCTTCCCTCCTTGCCGAGAAGAATGAAGTGTCGGTGAAAGTGTCTATACCGGCGGTCTGTATTCGGGAGTCTGGTATGCCGGATTCTTCAAGAAGCCACTTGTTGGCTTCGACAAGGTCAATGTGATACCCTCCGGACATGGGGGTACCGTCCCCTTCGCCTTCCCAGGAGAGTATCCTGTCCATAGGAAATGACTCTTCACGGAACTTTGCGACGACCTCCTCTCCCACTTGGAAACTGCTCTTCATGATCGCTGGTCCTATGGCTGCTCTCAGATCGGA
>DBWN01000140.1:13235-14538 GCA_002308935.1 Bacteroidales bacterium UBA1237
CTCTTGACCGTCCCTTTCCATCCTGAGTGGACTGCCGCAACGATCCTTTTGGCGGGATCATAAAGAAGAACCGGGACGCAGTCCGCTGTCCTGACTCCGATGGCGACTCCTTCCAAGGAAGTCACGAAAGCGTCATACCCTTCGAGGTCTTCCCTGGTGAGAGCGGGAGAGTCTATGACGGCAATCCTGGTGTCATGCACCTGGTGTCCCTGTATCACATGATAGGGGAGAGAGGAATCCCTGCGTGAAGAAAAGGCTTCTGCGCCCTCTCCAAGGTCGTATATGAGAAGAGTGTCGTCCATGGAAAACGGATTGTTCCGCTAAGATAGTCATTCCCTCTGCATTTCCGGAAAGGACGGCATCAAAAAAAGACAGCCCCGGAAAACCGGGACTGCCAGATGGTTCAGTAATCTGTCTTTAGATTTCCACGGGTTTGTACTTCGGTACGAGAGACTTCATNNAGCGACTTCATGATGCTCCAGGCGATCAGGTAAGCCAGACCGCAGAAGCAGAACATGATGAAGTATCCGGCGGGCTTCCCTTCGAATCCCAGGAAACGGAACGCCGCGCCCTGTCCTTCGGCGTATGTGAAAAGGTTACCGGCTACTTTCTGCACGATCATCGATCCGATACCGCCTGCCATGGTTCCTATTCCGGTGATTGATGCTACGGTACTCTTGGGGAACATGTCTCCGACGGTCGAGAAGATATTGGCGCTCCATGCCTGATGACCCGCTGCTGCGATGCCGATCAGAATTGCCGGCCACCAAGGACTGTAAGAACCCAAAGGCTGGGCTGCAAGCGCTACAAGAGGGAAGAATGCGAAAATGAGCATAGCCAGCATCCTTCCTCCATAAGGGTTCATTCCTTTCTTCTCGACGAACAGTTTGGGAAGGTATCCTCCATATATAGAGATCACCGTTACGATGAGATAAAGAGTGAAGATAAGACCCCTTCCGAGAGGGGATGAAGCGGGAGCGTTGAACTGGTCCTGGAAATATGCCGGCGCCCAGAAAAGGAAGAACCACCAGACTCCGTCAGTGAAGAATTTACCGGTTATGAAGCTCCATGTCTGCCTGTATTTGAAGCACTGGATGAAGGGGATGGACTCCTCTTTGGCGGAATTCGCTTTGACGGCTTCTTCAGCCTCGTCATCCTGATGAATGTAATCGAGTTCGGCCTGGTTGACATGGCTTGACTTCTCGGGCTTGTCGTACATGAACTGCCAGAAGAACATCCACAGGAATCCCAATGCACCAATGATGATGAATGCCCATTCCCATCCGAGGGACTTGGCAAGAGG
>DBWN01000140.1:14632-16177 GCA_002308935.1 Bacteroidales bacterium UBA1237
ATCGCGGCGGGGAAGTTCCCGGATTCACCCAGGGCGAGTATTCCTCGGCAGAGGAGGAACAGGTAAACCGACGTCGTGGATATCGCCAATGCTGCATTGGATCCGGCTTGTACGGCTCTCATGGCTTCTACTGAACCTACCCCGGTGAAGTGAGCTGTAGCTATTCCGCAAGCCGCATGCATGACGGCTCCGGTAGACCACACTCCGATTGCGATGAGGTATCCTTTCTTTGTACCCATCCAGTCCACGAACTTGCCGGCGAAAAGGCAGGCGATAGCGTAGAAGATTGAGAACATGGAAGTTATCGTTCCGTAGTCAGCGTCTGTCCAATGGAACTCGGGAGCGATGAACTCCTTGTAGGTCAGTGAAAGGACCTGGCGGTCGAGGTAGTTGACCGTTGTGGCGACGAAAAGCAGCGAGCAGATCCACCACCTCCAGTTGGTCATCAGTTTCTGTTGCGTATTGTTGCTCATGACGTGTTATTAGGGGTATATCCTGTTAGAAATTGAAATAATTCTTGGCGTTGTTGTAGCTGATGTCCTCGACCATCTTGCCGATGAACTCCATTTCGGAAGCGGGAAGTTTGCCTTCTTCGATGTCCTTTCCGAGCACGTCGCAGAGGATCCTCCTGAAGTACTCGTGCCTGGGGTAGCTGATGAAACTCCTTGAGTCCGTGAGCATGCCCACGAAACGGCTAAGAAGGCCAAGCATGCTGAGGGCGTCTATCTGCCTTCTCATGCCCACTTCCTGGTCGAGGAACCACCATCCGGAACCGAACTGCATCTTTCCGGGGTAAGTGCCGTCGTTGAAGGTGTAGGCCATCGCCATCATCACCTCATTGTCCTTCGGATTGAGGCAATAGAGGATTGTTTTTGCGAGAGCGTCCTCACTGGCGAGGGTGTCGAAGAACTTGAGACCGGCAGCTGCGACGGGAAGGTCATGTATCGCATCGAATCCGGTATCGGGACCGGCGCTGAGGAACATCTTGGTGTTGTTGTTCCTGATTGGCCCGACATGGAACTGCTGAGCCCATCCGGACTTCGCGTCCATGACGGCAGCATCGTGAAGGAACGCGCTGCGGAACTTCTCGAGTTCCTCGGCATCGGGGAATATTCCGTTCAGCACTTTCCTGAATATGGAGTCGACCTCGCTTTCAGTGTAGTCCGCCGCATGGAAAGTGTCCATTCCATGGTCTGAAAGTCTGCAGCCCATTGAAGCGAAGAAGTCATGGCGTTTCTGTAGGGCGTCCATGAGGTCCGCATATGAACGGATCTCCATTCCTGCGGCTTCCCCGAGTTTAAGGATATATTCCTTGTAGCTTTCAGGTTCCTCTATCGCCATAGCCTTGTCGGGACGCCAGGCGGGGAGCACCTTGGTGCCGAAAGGATTCTCGGCTATCATCTTGTGCCAGCGCAGGTCATCGGCCGGATCGTCGGTAGTGCAGACGGTCTCCACTCCGAACTTGCGTATGAGGGCCTGTCCTCTGAACTCTTCTGTGGCAAGCATCGCATTGCATTCCTCGAATATCTCCCTCGCTGTCGCCGG
>DBWN01000087.1 GCA_002308935.1 Bacteroidales bacterium UBA1237
ATTGCGCTCATCACCGGTCCGACAATGGAGAAAGTACCTATGCAGTAAAGGAGACAGGCGGAGATGAGTCCCGTTGCGAAACTTTCCCCTCCCCTTTTGGCGATAAGCCGCTTCGTCTTCCCGTCCAGATCCAATGCCGTCCCGATTATTCCCCCAATTGCAAGGCTCAGAATGAACAGGACAGGGAACTCGCTCTTGGGCATGTTCTGAACGAATGAATTGGCCCCCAGAGCCAAGGAAGCGAGGCCCATGGCATTGAAAAGAGTCTTGGTATATTTCTCACCAAGGCCTTTCTTGAAGAAAGTCCCTGCCAAGGTGCCAACTATTATGCAGCAGGTATTTACAATGGTTCCAATCATCGGATGCAAATATCAACAAAAAAACAGTAATTCCCATCATCACGGCGGCCAGCAGAGGATAAGGGCCGCATAAAAACAACAGGAGTGCCCCCTTAGAGACACCCCCGGGAAATCACTCTCCCACTGGCAGGGGGTTTCCCCCCTGATGTTGTGGCCACACGGGGCCCTTTTTCTGCAAGCCTAAATCACAACTTCTCCGATTTTACACGATACCGCCGTGAAGTGTAAGACATGTATTTACTGCTCTAAAACCTAAGATGAATCAAAACAAAAAACTAATAGTAAGCTAAACGTAAAAACCCATCAGCGGCTGCACAACAGCAAAATAAAAAGCCTTACCTCGTACCAAAAATTGCAAGGTTTGCCAGCAATCTTAATTGCCCCCCTATGGGCACTCCCCTGTCGGGAAGTTCCAGCCACTCGCGCGGAAAGAGTTGAACTTTCCTCACCAGCAAACCCGCACGTTCGTGGACGTAGGTAGCAATTCCTAAGATAACATTGTTTTCACTATCGGATTCGTATCCTTACATAGCCTTCAATGTTACTGTTACAAATATACTGAAAAAATCAAAAAAAACAACTTCACTGCTTGAAAATCAACAATATTGTTTAGCCGGTCACTTCGTCGGAGAGACAAGATTGTCATATTCGAGTCCGGATACGCCCTGGGTCTGCTTTATCTGCTTGGAATAGCCCATCCATGTATAGGTTTTTCCGCCTATCCACCGCGCTCTTTGGCAGTTCTTCTTGATCAATGTGCCGACTCCCTGTACCTGTTCCTCGTCTATGAAGAGAGGCTTTTCGCCGGTCTTCCCTTCGGGAGTTTTGACCATTTCCACTTTGAGTATCGAACTCAGCGGCCTGACCGCCCTGTACTCGCCATCGTGGAAATATGGCATCTTTCCTCTCCGCAGGATGACTTCGCGACCGCCGAGGAAGCCCGAATAGAGTTTCTTCTCGTTGCTGTCATTTATGTGCTGCGGCAGGAAGGGGATCCAGTTGAACGGGACAGTGGTCATCAGCTTGTACTTGTAGTCAGACACCCTGTTGGATTCGACGGAGGTATTCCCAAGTGCATCGTTTTTGACGGTATACCTGGCTTTCTTGACAGCCTTGTCATATTCCTCATCAACATACTGCCCGACTTCTGACGCAAGAAGAATCGCGTCCATGCTTGAGCCACAGCCGTCAGAGACCTTCGTCTCGACGCCCCAGACCATGTTGGCCATCTCATCACGAATGATACATACCTCTTCCACAGGTTCTCCCTCAAGTACGCGGATAAGGGACGGAGGGAAAAACAATCCGGGGGCGGACTGGGATGAAGAGGAAATCTGGTTCACGGGAGCGTTGGTGAACATCTGCCACTTCTGGCCGAAAGTCTTGGCGCCCGTGTCTTTCTCACCCGCCCTGCGGGTAATGACGGTTTCTCTCCCGAAAGTGTCGAAAACGGTAATTTTCTCGACTTGGATAAAGGTACCGACAGGAACGGTCAAAGGACAGAGCATCCAGTCATTGCCGTACATGGTGGCGTACTGCATGAAAGCCACATTGCCTTTGGCCTGCATGTCCTTGGAGTTGCCCATGAACACCTTGTTGTCCTCGAACTCCCACAATCTCTTTTTCGGAGCCCCTGGATATGATGCCAATGTCGGCAGAGAAAGAACCGATTCATTCTTGAAACGGGTGGGAGATGAACATTCTTTCACATCGAAACTGTACCATGAGACACGTCCTCCTGGGTAATTGTCTGCCACATATTCGCCAGCCTGAGATGGTAATGAGAATCCGTATCCGAGTGATTTGGTTTCCCAAATGCCGTGGCCAGTCCCGGCAGGGAGATATCTTTCCTTGAACCACCTCACATACTTCCGGCATAACGATTCAGGAACCTCAAAGACGGTTCTGTTTTTGTTCAGGTATTCATAGAGTTTATATCCATCAAAGATTTTCCCTGAACTCGTTCTTCTGAACTTGGAAAGGCGAGTGTTCCTGGACTGTGTGAATCCGACCACATCTGGCGTTTCAATACTGCTCAAACCGGAAGAGAGGTCATCCTCCTTCAATACGAACAAGTCGCTGTCCCGTAATCGCCCGAGCAACTGACGAGGTTCCTTGATGGCCCCGAACTCATAAACCAGGTCCATGAAAAATAATGCGGACTCCACCCTAACCAGAGGAGTTATCTCCCTGTTTATCGCCTCCACAGCAGGCTCAATTGGAGTTTCGGCGGGGACAGAGAACTGGCCTCCGTTTTTCATCTGGTATATAGTGGAGTTGGCGTCCATATACTTGATATCACAGCGGACCCCCATCGCGGTTCCGGCGTCATTCCCTCGGAATTCACCCATCTGCCACTGACGTGAAAGCATCCACAGAGGGTCATGCACCCTGAATCGCAGAGCATCAGTAACGTCGTGCGCCCTAGTACGGGTTTCCAACCTGCTGGACACCTTAGCCTGATCCTTATCGGACAAGAAGTCACAATTATTCAGATATTTTGAGAAGAAATTCGAGTCACTCATAATCTTTCCTCCTTAGAAATAGTTACTGGATGGTGTTATCAGGATTGATGTTCAACAAGGGGAACAGACCGGAAGCCCATGTGTCGCTGTAAATCTGCTCCGGTTCAACCGCACGGCTCTTCACTTGGTACATAGCGGAATGGATTGTCCGCAACATCCTCTTTTCAGACCAGTGGTGTTTACCGCTCATGGTGGAGACACCCACAATGATCGCC
Organism: Bacteroidales bacterium UBA1237; assembly: GCA_002308935.1. GTDB lineage: Bacteria > Bacteroidota > Bacteroidia > Bacteroidales > UBA932 > Cryptobacteroides. The sequence goes on from DBWN01000087.1 coordinate 3,100, forward strand.
TGCGGAGGTTCCGCATCGGGCTGGTCATAGCCGAACGCCAGAGCTGGTGCTTGTGACCTGTAAGGGATCTTCTCCACCCAATAGTCTATCACAACTCCGGCAACTTCCCTCAACCCGTTCCCTTTGTTTACGATGAACTGGGAAGGATTCAGCACTGTGTAGACGTTGGCGTCCCTTACGCTGCTTTCATCCATCACTTCCGCGCCCATCCAGCTGCGGTCATCAACGTGTTCCGATTCAAGCTGCATTGCCATCACTTCCTTGGCGGCTCCGATGAAATTCATTTTGCCGTAAAGGCGGATCTGATGCAAAGACGCGAGCTGCCTGCTGACATCAGCAAGGCCAATGAGATTCTCTTCAATGATGCAAGGGTTCATTCTCGAGAAGTAATTCTTGTCGGCGGACTGCATGATCAGGGCATTGCAGTCGATTGCCCCGTTACCCTGTATCCTGAAATGAGGGGCGACGAGGAAGTTGGGGACAAAGAACTTCTTCATAGCCTCCCCAATGGATTCATCAGCGGCCTTGTCACCATCCTGCAGCCTTTCTTCAATCATCCGTGCCTGGGATCTCATCTTGGCAGGCAGCATCCTCTGGGCAGATAGAATGTCCGCGAACCCGGTAGGATCGTCATACCTGTCTTGCTCTTGGACGAGCATGGAAAGATCGATTGACGAAAGGGAGTCAAGCATACCTATCCTGAAGCATCTGAGAAGCAAAGAAAGTGCGTTCCTGAATTGCAACTCAGTCATGGGTGAATGAGGATTCTGCTCGAAATATGAATCGAGTTCCCCGGCATCCTCCTCAAGAGCGGTCTTCAGTTCACTCAGGCAGTCGCATGCGGCCATATAAAGAGTCTTGTCATTTCTGCAGTTGAAGGATTCATCAGGCGGAACCGTACTTGTTATCAGGTCCTCCTGCCTGAGGGGACGAGCCCTTGTAAGCATCTCCCTCATCGAATCCACCGCCAGTTCAGCCTCTTCAAGGAAGATACCGTCACCTCCGGAGAAAGGAGCCAGATTGTTCCATGACAGAAGCCTGAGGAACTTACGGAACTTATCCCAATCCGAGCTCAAATAAACGAGTTCGGAAGGGCTGATACCGGCACCTTTCTCTCCCAGCAGAATGTTCACTGCGGCGTCACCGTCCTTGAACTGGAACTCAAGGTCATCAAATCCGAGCATCTGTCCGATCCATCTGTCAACGGAAGGTTCGATTTGGGCAAGTATAGAGCCGGTGCAAGCGGACCGGGCATCCGTATCAAGTGCGGCGAACACCCTCTCCTCGATATGGGCACTCTGTAAAGGGATCTCCGTGACATCAGGCTCGGGGAAGTTACGCCCCGTGTGCATGCTGTTCATCAAAGCCTCGACAGCGGCCATATTGCCTTGAGTGAGTTTGTATACACTCTCTGCCGTAATCACATCCGAAAGGGCATCATATGAATCTTCCATCCTCTGGATAAGGTAAATGAGCCTTGTAATCTTCGGGCTGAAAAACTCGACGCCACGGCTGATAACGGAATGGTCAGTGGTCCCGAAAATCTTCTCAAGCCATTTCCACAGACGCGCCTCGGCTTTCCCCCTGTCCCACTTGTAGAGATCGGTCAACTGGGATTTCTGTTGGTTGGGAGCATCATTGTTCCTAAGGTCTTCAAGAAGAGCGACACCATTCAGAACGTCGAGCGAGTAATCTTTCTTGGCCCCGTCTCTAGCTCCGTAAACGGTGGAAGTATCATTGAGAGGATACGCCTTTCTCAGGAAATAGATGAAATAATCCATCTCATAACCGCCCGAGACCTTATTGTCATCATGCATCATCCTTTCAAGGTCACTTCCCAGGACAGTTCCCAAGGAAAGACCGTTGCGGATTCCCTTGATGATGCGAAGAGCCTGACGGACCCTGGCTGAAGACAGATTGACACTCAGAGAGTAATCCTTGCTTGAACCGTCCGCGGCTCTGACGAAGCTGCTCCTGAGGACGGCAGAAGTTACGGCCTGGTTTACTGAAGGAGCGAGAATGAACTCTTCGGAAACCGGTTCATCCCTATCTTCCTGCAGATTGAACACCCAACCGTAAGCACCGATGGATATCTTGTGTTTCTTGTCTTTCTGGCGCTGCAGCATACGGTGGTCAAGAAGACCCGTCAGCCATGCGTCAAGCCTGTAGTTGAAAAGGTCGAAAGCACCTGTTATCAGACGGTCGTATTCCTGGTCGGTCACACCATTAAAGGCAATTTTGCCGCTCACCTCCTTCTTTACGAGTTCCCTCAAGTTCCCCCACGTGAAATTCTTCTTGAATACCGTGAAATCAGTATCCTTTATGGGAATATCACCGAATTTGGGGAAATACTTCTTTATGAGAGACTCAAGAGTCATCGAGGAGTCAAGCTTGCTGACGATATTGAAGATGTTCAATATAGGATTCACTCCGATTTTCTTGCCCCTGAAATACTCCGCCGAGATAAGGTCATTGTCCCTTACTGTCGTCCTCTTGTAGAATGACGTCGATACGGGGGTATTGCTCACAGCCCTCAGATAACTCTCCTCAGTGGAAAGCCTCTTCTGCTTTTTCATGTTCTCCTCGGATATGACCTGCGTCTTCGCTATCTCGTTCCACTTCTCCGTCAGCACTATCAGTATCTCCTTAAGAGTGAACAGCACGTCCTCCCCCCGGTACTTGAGATTCTTGAAGTCGCACACCGGGACGATTCCATAAGGTTGGTTCCCCACTCGGAAAGAAGGGAAGACGCCGGAAGGTATCACGCTGTTCACGAAATATTTGTTCAGCCTGTAATCTCCGGCAATTAGTTTCAGTATAGGATGGGAGCCCTTCAAGGCATTGAGGAAAGCTTGGTTGACAGACTTGGCCTTGAGCACTTCGCAGTTGTCCCTATTAAGGACATTGAAGAAGGGGTTGTTCTTGAGATAAGTCCCCTTGGGAAAAGCGAACAGCGAAGTAAGGATATCCGCATCACTCCCGGAAATACCGGCCTTTAAGCCATTCCCCAAGGGGATGACACTCTTTTTGAAGAATTCTCCCACAAGGGCATCCTCACTGGTATCGTATTCGCTGTTGTCGGACACGTTCCCGGAGACATCACTATCACCACCGTCAAGGATATTGGTGGGGGTGCCTACTTTCAAGAGTTCCAGTCCTTCTTCGCTGTAAAGATGAGAATTGAAGATTTTCCTCAGGAGCTCTCCGCAAGCATCGCTGTCCTTTTCATTGTCCGGACTGAATTCCTTTACACCCATCACGTAGATTGAAGTGAACTTGAATCTCCTCAGAGGGGCGTCTCCTAACTTACGGCCTTTCTTTTTCGCATCGGCCTTCTGCTTTTTGGTGAAATGGTCATAGATGTACGGGGTCAAGGGCAAGGTTATGGCCATGCCCATCTTCTCTGCGGCGTCATAATCTGTGAGCCAGCGGAGATTCCCGTCGAACTTCGGTCCCTCGGCGCTCTTGTATGCCGGGGCTTCCTTATTGAGGTCCAGTCCGACCTGGATGGTCTTCGGTATCAGCCTTCCGTACTGTATTATATTGAATCCCTTCTTCTCCCCGTTGTCCAGATTAGCCTGAAGGATGAAACGGTCAGGCATCAGCTCGGAGAACGGCACTGGGAAGACTTCAACAGCGGAAGGTTCCACACCAGGGGTAATGAGTTTCTTCCTCGCCTCATCCTTCACTTCTTTCGAAAGTTTGTCGAAAGGCATCAGGAGCGCCTTCTTTCTTATCACTTCATTCTTCAACTGGGTCAATGCCGGGGAAGAATTGGGGAAAAGGCTCCTTACGATAAGTGCCGCACGCGGAGGTGTGTGAAGCGAGCACATCGCCTCCCAGGCCGCTCTCTGTTTGAGTTGATTGCCCTCCTCGTAGAAATAATTCACCCAGAAATCGAGAGCGTTCTCAATTTCAATCTTCGTAATCGGCCGTGACATCTGGGTTACCGCGATCTCATCCGGATAAATCCTCACCAGAAGGCACTTCTGCTTCTTCTTGTAACAGAGTTTCCTTGGGCGGATGAATTTGTTATGTTTGTTGAGCCGTGCCGCGGAAATCATCTGTGAGCAGTTCTTGGACTCCTTGAAGGAATTGTACACCTTCAGGACGGATACCATCCATTCTCTTTCCTCATGGAAACTGAAAATCGTGTTTTCTGCGATATCCCTCCATTGCTTGACCCTAGGATTGTTCGCGATATCCTGTTTCGCTCCGGTGTTCTTGCGAAGCTGCCAAAGGATCATCTTCTCCGCGAAAAGGGTATAATGGCTGTAGTTTCCTATCTTGGAGCGCATCTTGTCGATGAGCGACTGTTTGCGTGGTTTGACTTGAATGTTCCCCCTTGAATCCACTTTCCCGAAGAAACGTTGAGCATAAGTCTGATACAAGTTGGCATCATCGTAAACCTTGTTGAACATCTGACTGAGCAAAGGGATTGATATGTTCCCGTTCTTGTTTCTCGGAGCCTTGGACAAGTCGAAATATTCAAAACAATACCTGGAGGAAAGGGTCTTATACGAAAGTTCCAGATCAAAGAAAGAAATCAAATTGATGAACTTGTCAAACTGTTTCTTCGAGATATGTGAGAACCTGTTCACTATCGAATCAGCGGGGTCTTCAGGGAGCAACTCGGCAAGAATCGGCAAACATGCCGAGAGATTCTTGTGCGCTGCTCTGAATCTGGCCAACTTCGAATAAGGGGACTTCTCCTGTTTGCGGATCCGACCGTCGTAGCGTGGTGACACGATAGTCCCTTTGACAGTCCTGCTGACGTACTCGAGGCGGTTGAGAAAATCCGTTGCCTCGTTATCCGAAACCACGTCAAGGGTTGTGAGACGGTCAATATGCGTCAGGACCCGGTCCCACATCTGTTTGATCTCGCCCTGAGGGGATGTGGCCTCAACGATTCTCTTTGACAAATTACGCAATCTGCTCCTGTCCTCCTTGTAAACGGTATCAAGGTCTTCAATGGAAGTCATGACTTTCGTTGATGCGGCCACGAGGTCACTTTCACTGCAACCGCCAAGAAGGCTGACATAGTCCCATATCGCCTTGAAAGCATATAGGGCCCTGTCCGGTTCCGAAATATCCTCAACCTCGTGATTCTCCACAATGCGGGTTTCAAGACGCACCGGGAACATTATGAACGATGTCTCGACATCCTTCCTCCTTATCATCAGGGAGGTGTGCTTCTTCAATATGTCCTGATTGTTGTACATGACCGTAGAAAATTAAAGTTGAAGATAATCGGGATGGATTTCAGCCCCCCATACCGAACCGTGGTCCACACGGTTGTATGCGAACTCGCTGCTGAGGTTATCCGGATATTTGTTATTGACGGCATTCTGTTTCATGGTTTGGGAGAATCTCTGTGATTTGTCAGTTTCGACGAAGGCCAGATAAACTCCCTTTGTCGTCTTGAGTTCACCGGGATAGAATCCCGCCATGAAAGTGTCGTCGGAAAGCCATCCGGTCATCGCGGGTGAGAGAATCTTAGACAAGTAGATATCCCCTCCCTGTGTTTTGGCCTCTGCAAGACAGATGGACGTCTGTGGATACATCATCATCAGTTCAGACTTGACGACGAAAACTATCATCTTCCCCTTACCGGGTTCATGGTTTTCACCGAGGCGTCCTTTCCAGTTATGCATGTATTTGACATCGAAGTATCCATTCCCGAAATCGTCCGGAAGAACCTCCTGGTCCCAGAACTTGCGGAAATACGACCCTCTTTCGTCAGTAGGATATTCCCTCCATAGAAGTTCCCTTCCCATTTCGGTATTCATTCCGGCAAGGAACGCCTCCTCGAAAGCGGGGTTGGTCTGGAAGCAGGAAATGGAGTTCAGTTTGAGTTCTTCCACCGAAGGAAGTATGAACTTTTCGGACAGTTCCCTCAGATAGAATGAAGTAGGATCGGGGAAGATTGGTGCGGCCATGATCGGATACTTCCCGTCGAAATTGGATTCCTTGAGGTCCAAAGTCATGCCTCTGCTGGAGAATTCCTTTGCACGGTCTACGAGTTTCTCCCTGTTGACCTGGTCAGCATCCACAAGACTCTTGTTCGGATCCACCTCTACTTCTTCAACTTCCTTATTGGCTGCTTCCTGGGTGATAATGTCAAGCTTAGCTGCTTCTATCTTCTGTTTGAGTTCATTCACCTGATTGATGACATTGTCGTAAACAGACTCAATTTCCTTGACTATGGCATCGGCTTTATCGGGACACCCTGCAACCTCTTCCGCCTTTAAGACTTTCACATTGCCCGGAAGATTCTCACTCAGCACGTAGTTCGGACGCCAGAAAACAGATTCCGTCCAATGAAGTTCAAAAAAAGTTCTCAGAAGAATCTGATATATAGCGGAGAGATTGATCTTTGTATTACCGTTCTCATTCCAAAATAATCCGCTGGTGGTCAATTTGAAAAACAATCGCTTTTCGCCAATGTTACGGCAATATTCAACACTCACGAACCCGTATTCGCAGTGGACAACTGCATAACTCCGAGGATATTTGACTGATTCACAGAAAAGCAAATAAGCTGGGGTCTTGGAACTTATTGAAAAGATTCCGCTTTCAAACTTATATGCAGCAGTGACTATATTGTTCGACTTTTCCTTATCTGGCCATTTCGTCAACAAATCGTCCAGGGCGGAGAACCCCTTGGAAGAGGTTATCTGGAAAGTATTGGCTTTCTTGATTTTCACTCCATGATCGTAAAGAGCCGGTTTCAACTTGGAATTCTCAACCGGGACGAACACGCCATAACCATCGGGAGAATCGCCCTGATATTGAAGCATGACTCCTCCAGGCGTGAACGAGTACTCATCTATCGGATTGCCGAAAGCTTTCATGTAGTATTTTCCTTCACTTTCGTAAAGCTTCTTCTCCGGAAGCAAGTAGAAATTCGAGGATTCGTCATCCTTTTTCAATTCGATCGAGATGCCTTCGGGGTATTCGGGAAACTTCTTATCGTAAACGGCCTGTTTGATGAACATACCGTTCCCCATCATGGAGATTCCCTTCATGATTGTGTAATAGTCCTTTCCTTTGAGTTGCTGAACGGGTTTGATGAAATTGATAAAGACCGGAAGGAAGATCTGATCAGGGTCATTCAGATCAGCGCACAGTTTCCATGTAAACCTGAATTCCGACTTGGCGTCTTCTATGATATTGTTGATTTTTTCACACGAATAATCAACTTTATACTCGGAATAATCGAACATATCACTATCCTGAAGGAAGCACATGACATCCCTGGAATTCCTGAATCCCATAAAAGTATTTACCCGGTCAGGTATTGTGGGAGCTGCACCCCAGCGGAAATGAAGCCTTAAGAAATCATTGCCTGAAATAGGATTCACAATGATTGTAAGTTTACCGTTGGCTTCATTAAAATGAATCCCTGGATACTCCGGCTCCAAGTATTTCCTCAGAAACCGGAATTTCTGATCAGCCTCAGAGAAGAAATCCAAGCTACCCGTATAGAACTTGAACTTATGTCCCATCGAGACAATTATGCGTTTATTACTCTCCCAATTCGAGATCATCAGTATCTCCTCGAGTTCAGCCTTGGAGATTCCTACAGACTCGGAATAGTCCCCCATCACTGAATGCATGACGGCGAGATTCTTCCCTGTCACATCCATGGCCAGGTCGACGGCGTTCACATTAGCAGAGCTCTGTGCATTGGCCACCCTTATGGCCGCGTCGGTCTGAAGGCCCATCAGCGATGAGGGGAACTTGTAATAGCGGAGCGAGGTGATCTTATCCTGCGAAGCGTCATTGGATTTGAGGACTTGGTAGAATTCCCTGATCCTCTGATTCATCACATTGATCTGTTCGACAATACCCCAAGCTCTGTTCATGAAAGATTCCTGGTTTCTCTTTACCACGTTCACACCCATTCCGGCGGCGGCCCTGTTGCGGAACTTCAGGTTAAGGTCTTTGAGGAAACCATCCGAATCAAGATTTGAGGGCGTGGCAAGAATGTGGCGGGCTCCATACACAGGAGGGACCACCCACGGGTCCTCATAAACCGGATGAGAAGCGTCATCATCGCTGAATACAGGGCTCTTCTTAAGAACATCTTCCTTCATTTCCTGGTCCATCCTGGGGTCCTCGGAAACGAGTTTGCTCTCCGAATACCCTTTCTTCACCAAAGCGGCAGGTATGTCAATCGGAGTAGAGTCATCAACATCCAGTTTCAGAAGTCGGTATCCCATCAGTCCGGTTTCGCTTATGTCCGCCTTGAGTCCTGAGGAAAGGTCTGCAAACTCCTTCCCGGAGATGAACTTCTGACGGCCGGCAAGTTCCAAGAATGTGGCGGCTCCGGTCGTGAACTTCCATTGATAATACACAGGGAACCTCCTGCTGGTCGGATTGCCTTCAAACGAAAGAGTGTCCAAAGCAGCCTTCCCCTCGAACGCCTCCTTGATGCCTGCCAGCCTTCCCAATTCGAAAGCGGGTACCAGGAACATGGTGTACCTGGTCCTGGGTTTGAGGGCCCTGCTGCAGAAAAGCCTCGAAATACCGTCATCGGGATTATCTTTGATGTGTTCCATCGGGTCTACCCCGTCAGGAGCGGTGATCTGGACATGAGCCAGACGATGGAAAGTCTCCTTCTGCGGATAGAATGATGATAACTCATCCCCGTCAAGTCCGGCAAGGTGTATTTCTACGCTCCTGTTTCCGGCCTCGTCGACAACGATATCGTACTCCCCTTCCTTGCAAGCCAGCAGCACGAGCCACGGCATCAGCCTGTCAGAAGATTCCTTCGGGGTATACCTCCATGGGAAGTCCTCCTCATAGAACTCGATGTATGGCATGTAACCGTTGCTGTAGCCGGTGGACTTGTCGGCAGGTACGACCTGGTATACAGCGTCCGGAGAAATGGTCTTTATATCTACAGGGCCCGCAAGGTAGAACTGACGGGTCAAGGAAGAGCCGCTCCCTCCGATCGTCACTTTGGGTTTCTTACCGTCCTCACCCGCCTTATGGCCTTGCATTTTGACATTGACGTCGAAACCGGCTCTTAAGCCTTCTTTATCCTTTACGCCAGATGAGATATTCCTGGAAAGTCCCTTCCTGAAATTGGGCAATATATGAACTTCACTCATGACTGTGGGATTTTACTTGTTAGAATCTGCTGCAAGAGCGCACTTTTTGTCAAGAGAGGCGATATACCTGTCGAAAGAGTTCCTGTCCCTGTGGGTATTCGCCTTAAGGTCAATCTTCGGAAGAGCCAACTTGACAGGTTGACGGCCGACATTGGGTACGACCGAGTCGAGAGCTCTTCTGGTACCGACTGCCGGAGCCCCAGCCAAATGGACCGTCTGCTCGGCTTTCATTGCGGCTGCCCGGACGCGGACGGGTTCAACATTCTTGCTCATGGTCGCGACAGGAGTCTGCTCATAGACATATCCGGACAGTTTCCTTATCTTGATATTGATGGCACTGATCTGCTTCTGGACATCAATCCTCAAATTCACTGATGCGGAATCAGTCTTGCCCTCAAGAGCTGTCAACTGGTCCTGATACTTCTTCTTCAAAAGATTATACTGAGCGATCTTCTTCGAATTCTCGTCTGTAACCTGGTCATTATTCACATTTGTCGAAGAAGGCGTTTCCTTGCCCTGCCCGGAGGTCTGAGACTGCTTGTATTTATTGTCAAGTGCGAGAAGCTTGGCTTCCAATGTCTTGAGCCTGCGGTCAAAGCCGGCAACAAGAATACGTCCCAATTCACTGTTCTCATTCAGTCTCATCTGCCGACGGTCCTTCATCTTTGCAATGAACCTCGCCAGAGAGTCTCTTTCGTTATTGGCTTCAGGGACTGAAGGAGTGGGTGAAGGTGTGGGCGAAGGCGGAGTGACGGAACCTCCGTTGCCTTCATCCTTTATGATGGAGACGCCGCTTTCCGCTATGATATCATAGACAGGACCCCTTCCCTCCATGACCTGTTCAATCTCATTGCCCATAAGGGCCTTTTTGAGAAGATCCACTCTTTCTTTGACTTCCTTATATTCACCGGAAGTAGTCGATCCTCCCTTGCTATGGATTTCATTGAGCCTCCGGTTGAGCAGAAGCACGGCCTTTTTGACAAGGTCGCGGGCCTCCTCATGAGTATACTTTTTCTTTATATGAATTTCAGGAGCCTCATTTTCGGAGTAATAGATATAAGGTCCGGGGAAATTCGGATCGAACTCTTCTTCAATCACCGGAGCGTCCTCTTCAGAGAGCGGCCTTATTCCGTATTGGGTTGAACGGACTATCTTCTTCTCATCTCCCTTGGTGTCAATCTTGTCCTTCTCGTTGAGAGTGAATCCGGAATTATATTTGACGTATGATTCACTGTCAAGCTTATCCTTGATTGACATGTTCTTGTACAGAGACGGAGCGAAATCGTTCACTTCATTGCTGAAAGCGCTGTTATTGACGCCTGATATCTCAAGTGAGTCATAATCTGAAGGGACCGCATCATTGCAGACGTCCATCTTCTCCAAGGAATCCTTGGTGAAGAACGGCACGATGGACTGGTTGAAGGTGATAGATCCATCTGGCTGTAGAATCATATTGTCGGACTTGTGCCCGAATAGAGTGACTACCCTCTTCCCGATCAAGTCTCCGTTGTCCACACTCCAGTTGTTGTCGTTCTTCCATTCGGAGACAAGCAGCGGGAACACTTCGACAGTCTTGGATGGAAGTTCCGGCGTATCTTTGCCCCATGACTTGGAGAAGCCGACATCGATCGGTACGAGCACGAACCAGAATTTCGCCCTTCCGGCAACCTTCCAAGGAGCTGGTCCCTGGACATCGAGAGACAGGTTGATGGAAAGAAGCGTCCAGCTGCCGCACTTCACGCTGACTCCGGCCGCCACATGGAACATGAACAGGAACGGGTCAAACTGGAACAGGGCGTCGAACTCCGCGAAACCGAATATACCGAATTTGTTCCAACCGATCTTCAGGTCAAACCTTGCGCCTATCTGGAACGAGTTGGACGTCACGGCCATATACGTCTCGAAGGATATCTTGAGTATGCTGTAGTCCAACTTCATGGCAAGCCGCTTCATATCCCCCACACGCAAGCCCTTGTCCACTTTGTAAGCCGGGTGGAAACCTCCGATCGAGAGAAGGAATCCCTTCTTTCCGCCCCAGTTCAGGCGGAAGGCCATGTCTCCTGAAATCGATATACCGACAATCTGGGAATCCACGATCGAAGCATCGAACCACAGCCCTTCCTCGAAGTTGATTCCGCCGGCGAAGTAGACATTGATCTTGACGAGATCTCCCGCAGCATTGACCCTCAAAGCTCCGACGATGATTATCTCGGTAGGTGAAGGAAGCTGCATCAGAAGGCCGAAGTCGCACTTGACGACAGGCTCAAAGCTTATCTGTCCCAGGAATCCGAAGAAGAATTGACCATTCTTGGCCGGGAAGTATGTGAATATGTTGCTCTTCATCTCCGCCAGATGGTCCTCGAAATTCTTGACGAAGAACACCTGGTCAAGGGTTCCGGAACGGACGCCGTTCTGAATGGCATCGCGGCTGAGTGAACGGTTGAGTCCGAGAGTTCCTCCGAGTCCTGTGATGGAGAATCCCATTCCGATAGGTATACCTGGAGTGAACTCGGTACTGAGGAGCAGGACCATGCTGAACGAATGGCCCTTGGCGGTACCGGGATCGCACATCATGTATCCCGATACGGATATCTTCTTTATGATATTGAGACTCAAGAATCCCATGAACTCTCC
>DBWN01000212.1:0-4105 GCA_002308935.1 Bacteroidales bacterium UBA1237
TCTCTCAGGCCGATTGACAAGAACGGGAAATTCCTGTCCCCTTTCAATCCCGAAGACGGAGCTGACTTCTCCAATGCTCCCGGCTTCCATGAAGGCAGCGCATGGAACTATACATTTCATGTGCCGCATGACATTGAAGGGTATGCGAAGTTCTCAGGTGGAGACAAAGCCTTCGTCAAAAGGCTACAGACAGTATTCGATGAAGGGCTTTTCGATCCCGCCAATGAACCGGACATATCATACCCCTACATTTTCAGCAGATTCAAAGGAGAAGAATGGAGAACCCAAAAGACCGTCAAAGAGATTCTTGAAAAGAACTTCCGCAACTTTCCTGACGGCATACCGGGGAATGATGACACCGGCACGATGTCAGCTTGGGCTATATTCTCAATGATGGGCTTCTATCCGGATTGCCCGGGAGAGCCTTACTATACCCTTACATCACCGACCTTCGACAAGATAACGATCACCCTTGATCCGGAATTCTGCAACGGCCATTCTTCCCTTGTTATCACCAAGAACGGACAGGGGAAAGAAGGGTATGACAGGATATCATCCATGAAACTCAGAGGAAAAACTCTTTCGCAATACCGGATTCATCACAAAGACCTCACAAAGGCCGGAACCCTTGATTTCAAAATACGATAGCCATGCATAAGAAAAGTCTCGTCTTTTTATTCGTATCATTATTGGAGATTCTGCCCCATGCTTCAGCCCAAAGCCTGAAAGATACGCCTTACGTTCCGTCTGAAGATAATCTCCAAGCCAGAAAGAAGTTCCAGGATGACAAATTCGGGATATTCATTCACTGGGGAATCTACAGCATGGTCGGACATGGTGAATGGTACATGAATAACCAGAACATCCAACGGGACGAATACGCGAAACTTGCCCAAGGGTTCTTTCCTTCCAAGTTCGATGCAGCTGCATGGGTAAGCGCAATAAAGGCTTCAGGTGCCAAATATATAACAATAACCAGCCGTCATCATGATGGGTTCTCAATGTTCGGAACGAAGCAAAGCCCTTATAATATAGTAGACGGGACACCCTTCGGAAGAGACATAATCGGAGAACTCGCAGAAGAATGCCGGAAGCAGGGAATAACCCTCAACCTCTATTATTCCCATCTTGACTGGTATAGGGACGATTTCCCCGTAGGAGGGACCGGAAGGAACCTCGGAAGACCGACAGACCGTCAGAACTGGAATTCATACTATACGTTCATGAACAACCAGCTTACCGAGCTTCTCACGAACTATGGCCCGATAGGAGCCATCTGGTTCGACGGAATCTGGGACAAAAGAGGTTTCGACTGGCAATTGGAAGAGCAGTATGAACTCATCCACTCTCTCCAACCGTCATGCCTTGTCGGCAACAACCATCATGTGACGCCTTACAGGGGAGAAGATTTCCAGATGTTCGAAAGGGATCTTCCTGGTGAAAACACTGCGGGTTATTCTGCAGGTCAGGATATAAGCATACTTCCTTTGGAGACATGCCAGACCATGAACGGATCGTGGGGCTACAACATCGAGGACAGGAACTACAAGAGCGCCAAGACTCTTATCCAACTCCTTGTCCGTGCGGCTGGCAAAAATGCCAATCTTCTTCTGAACATCGGTCCCCAGCCTAATGGAGAACTGCCCCAAATGGCTCTCCGCAGGCTTGAAGAGATCGGAAACTGGATGGATGCATATGGCGAGACGATCCACGGTACAAGAGGAGGAGATGTCGCTCCGCACAGTTGGGGTGTTTCAACCAGAAAAGGGAACCGTCTCTTCATCCATATCCTGGAATATGAGGATTCAAGATTGTTTCTTCCAATGGAAGCCAAGGTCTTGAAGGCTACAAAATTCATCGACGGAACGCCTGTACAGTTCTCCCAAGACAAAGAAGGTGTCACTCTCAAACTGCCAGAGATTCCAAAAGGCATCGACTACATTGTGGAACTTTCTCTGAAATAAGCAGAAAAAGCTACATTTCAACGATACGTCCATGAGTTCATCTCGTGGACGTAGTTTGTTTGAGCCAAGCGAAGCTATAAGCAATACAAGCATGATAAAAGAATTGTATTTCTAAGAAGCGTTATCTATCTTTACCATCCGGGACAGATACGAGTTTTCTCATCCATGCCTGTTCCAGGAGAGGTGTCCCTCTCCGACAATAGCCACCTACATAACAAGTACCCTTTCCCTCCATCAAGGACAGGAACGTCCCTCATTCGACGCTGCACTCCCACGCAAGACGGAAGGTCAATCTGAAACAGGGGGCTTTGTATTAACCTTTTTTCAACACTTATTTTTTAACCGCAATGGCAAATCAAAAAACAGATGACGGCAAGAAGGCCAAAGGAGTCTTCGCCGACACAATGAACGACATCGGCATGAAGATCGTCTTCGGAAGCGAAGAGAACATGCTACTGCTCATCAACGCCTACCTCGGAGAGGGGTTCGCCACCAAAGTCACTTTCACCAACAAGGAGATGCTGACAGACCTCGTGAAGGGAAAAAGATCAGCACTTGACATGAGATGCACAACTTCCAATGGGGAGGAGGTTCTTGTGGAAGTGCAGGTCAAAAAATATGACAACTTCGCTGAAAGGCTCCTTTTCTACTCAAGCCACATCGTTCTGGGACAGTTCCAGGCTTACAAGGACAAGGAACTCAAGGAACGGTATTTGCAGCGAACTGACCTCGAAGAGATCAAGAAAGAGGGGCAGGCATACGCCCTGTTCGACCCCGAAGTCGACGACGAATACGTCGGCGGGTTCTCTTACAAGATGGAGCCCATATACGTGATCGCCCTCCTCGGGTTCTCGCCCGCAAGGATCGCAGAACCGGGGAGGACAAGTAACGAGGATTACATCCGATCATTTGAGATAAGGGACCGGAAGTCAGGAGAACTTTTCACGGACAAGCTGCACTTCACCGTAACCGAAGTGAACAAGTTCAACAAGAAGGCCGATGAACTGACGTCGATAAAGGACATGCTGACCTACTCTTTCAAGAACATGTCAAGAGAAGACAAGATGCCGGACAATTTCAAGGGTACCGATATGGAAAAGATATACGACAAGGCAAGGATCGCCGCAATGTCCCGGGAGGAGTACGAAGCCTACTGGTCGGAAATCTTCGCGGAAGAAAAAAGGCTTGATGAGAAAGCGACAATCTATAACGAAGGTAAGGCTGAAGGAAAAGCTGAAGGAAAGGCTGAAGGAAAGGCTGAAGGAAAAACCGAAGACGCCATCAAGATGCTGGAACTGGGCTCCGATGTCAATTTCATCTCACAAGTCACCGGATTCTCTCCCGATTACATCCTTTCATTGAAGGAGAAGACCGCTGAAGAGCAGGGAGCAAAGGACTGACTTGCCCAAAAGACAAGATGCCGGACAATTTCAAAGGCCTGCAATGCAAAGGAATGGCCATTGACAAGGCATTCTCACATAATATTATTAAGGGCGCCTGGGAAACCGAGCGCCTATCTTCATTTTCACAACTATAAGAGATGCCATCTATGGAATCCAGCTGGCCACTATCTTCATCCCCTCCTTGGGAACTATACGGATCCCTGTGGATGAAGCAGGGATAAGGATGGTTTCCCCTCGGCTTATAGAAATGGTATGCCCTTTTGAAGGTCCATCATTCAGTATTTCAGTATCATAGAGCACTCCGTTCCCTTCAATGCAAACCAGCACCACGAATGAATCCAATTCGCTAAGATCCTTGATGAATGGCGTTTTGATATCAATTACGCTGGTCTCGAAATACTTGCATTTCACGACTTCGGTCTCTCCATCAGGATTCGGAATATAATGAGTCCTGTGGTCAGGGCATACGGTATAATCTATGGCATCCTTGGCGAGTTCCGTATGCAACTCTCGTGGCTTTCCGTCAAGCCCGGGGCGATTATAGTCATAGATACGGTATGTTATGTCGGATGTCTGCTGGATCTCTGCTATGAAACAACCAGCGCATATAGTATGGATCCTGCCTGCCGGAAGGAAGAAGACGTCTCCGGATTTCACTTCATATCTGGCAAGCACATCGGTGATAGTATGGTTCTCTACCCTTTCGGCATATTCTTCCGGGGTTATTCCCTTCGATAG
>DBWN01000212.1:4163-5450 GCA_002308935.1 Bacteroidales bacterium UBA1237
CCGTGAGTGGCGTGGCGCTTTTCAGCGAGTTCATCATCCGGATGGACCTGAATGGAAAGATCGTCCTTCGCATCTATGAACTTTACAAGAAGAGGGAACTCGTCACGGGAGTTTTCGTACACATGCTGGCCGAGGAGTTCGCCTTTATATTCCAGCACAAGCTCAGTTATAGTCCTCCCTGAAAGGGAACCGTTGGCGACAACGGATTCGTGATCTTTGACACCGGACAATTCCCAACTCTCACCAATTTCATGCTGAGACGTTTCGATTCCTTTGAAAGGAGCTATTTTATCTCCTCCCCATACGACCGTTTTCAGTATCGGACGGAATTTAAGCGGATAAAGCATAATAACATTAATACCATTTGGCAGGTTCCGGTCCCATTATGAACTTGAGGGACCCACCTTCAGATATGTCCTTGAAGTCGATATAGCCCTTCTCATAGGGCATACCATTAAGTTCTATTCTTTGGATATAAGGATTATCATCAGATAAGCCTTCAGCAGTAATGGAAAACGTTCCTCCGGAGACATTGATTTCCATTTGAGGGAAATTCGGGGCACCGAACCAGAATTCCGTAGAAGCGGGTTCAACCTGATAGAATCCGAAAGATGAAAGCACATACCATGCACTCATCTGACCCTCATCCTCGTTTCCTGCAAGGCCGTTTTCATTATTGAAATACATCTTGTCATACACTTCCCTGACATGGTCGGCAGCTTTGGCTGGTTCTCCTGCCATTGAGTAGAAGTAAATGATATGGTGACTGGGTTCATTCCCATGTACATACTGACCGATAAGGCCGGATATATCAGGAGAAGCATTCTCTCCTTCAATCTCCTCTTTCTGCGCAAAAAGCGTATCAAGCTGGCTGACGAACTTCTCCCTGGATCCGTAGAATTCCACAAGGCCATCATAGTCTTGAGGCGCCAACCACGTATACTGCCAAGCGTTTCCCTCCACATAATCCTGCTCCCTGTGGTTTGACACGAATGGATTGAACGGGGTCCGCCAAGAGCCGTCCTTCATGCGGCCTCTGGCTAGAAGGGTTTCCTTGTCCATATAGTTGCGGTATGAATGGCTCCTCTCACGGAAGAAAGCTTCATCTTCCGTTTTGCCAAGATACTTTGCCACATTGGCTACCGCTCCGTCAGCAATAGCATACTCCATATCGTTGCCTATGCTCTCGTTGTAGAGGTCACTGGGAATGAAGCCGTATTGCTTACGCAGGTTCTGTCCCCTTTCGTCTAGCATTACGCTCTTCTTCATGGCGTCATATACGGATTC
>DBWN01000172.1:0-720 GCA_002308935.1 Bacteroidales bacterium UBA1237
ATATAGTCTCTTAGCTCAGTTGGTTAGAGCGCCACACTGATAATGTGGAGGTCGGCAGTTCAACTCTGCCAGGGACTACATCAATATGGGGGTATAGCTCAGTTGGTAGAGCACCTGCTTTGCAAGCAGGGGGTCAAGAGTTCGAATCTCTTTATCTCCACTTATGACACGAGGCACTTACAGCAATGTAGGTGCCTCGTTTTGTTGATTCCATTCGCTGAAGTTACCCGTTCAGGGGTATATCCGATTGACTTCTCATTGCAGTTTCCTTGAGGGTTTACAAGTCTTGTTTTATTCGCAAGCAGGGCTTACCTTTGTCTATTCCAAATAGCTGATCTGAAGGGCAATCTGAAATATTGTTGCATAGGTGTCAGCCAAGTTTTTTCGAGTCTGAAAGCCATAGCGAATGAAAAAGACCATTACACTTTTAGGCATATTGCTGCTTTTTCTTGGAACAATCTCATGCGTGAACAATCCCGGGACCGGTGAGGGGGAGTCAACTTCATACAGGGAGGCAAATTACGCTTCGGGTGGACCAAGGTTCAAGGCCCTTCTCCTATATGATGACAATGCTGAAGAGGCCCATGTACAGTTTGACCATCAGGCGATCGATTTCTTCCGCAAACTTACAGTAGGAGAGGGTTTCATCGTTGACGTGACGGATCACTTGGGGCATTATTCCGCTGATGAACTTTCAACCTACAGTGTGATTGTCGCTCT
>DBWN01000172.1:772-2649 GCA_002308935.1 Bacteroidales bacterium UBA1237
TCCGGTTACAATGATCGCAGTACACAGTGGCCATGGTTCCTGGATTTTCTGGGAGGAGGGGTTTTCAAATGCAACAATTGGCCTCCACAGCCCGCTCTTCTTGAGATTGACGTTCAGGATCATCCGGTGACAAAGAATCTTCCAGCTTCCTATGTGGCCCCTGCAAGTGAGTTCTACCAGTGGACTCCTGAGCCTAGAGAGAACCCCGACATCGAGGTTCTCGTGTCACTGTCTCCGAAGAATTATCCCCTGGGTCTGAAAGACATCGTATACGGCGGAGACTTCCCTGTAGTGTGGACCAACAGGAATTACCGTATGGTATACATTAATATGGGCCATGGTGACGAGCAGTTCACCGATGCGACCGAAAAGTTGCTTTTCATAAATGCATTCAGGTGGCTTGTCTCGCGCGATCCTTCAGGAAATCCTTTCGACAAGTAGTCTTCCCGGGAATCCTCAAGATAACCGAATGACCGCCCCTCAGATAATCTGCGAGGCGGTTTCAATGATATCCGGTGTGGTGAAGTAGACTATTCCTGCTCCGAGAGGGACTCTGAAATTCCGTTCATGTCGTCCTCTGCCTCCTTCCTTGCCTTCTCTTCGGCTTTCTCCATGTCCTTCTTCAGGTCCTTGAGTGCCGTTTCTTCCGCTTTCTCCGCTTTCTCCTCGGCTTTTTGCGCCTTTTCAGCAACCCTCATCGCCTCTTTCTCCTCTCTTGCAAGTCTGTTGCCCTCTGCGGTTTCTTTGATGAGTTTAGCGGCTTTCTTGGGATCTGTAGTGATGAAGGTCTTTCCGTCTTCCACTTCCGGGAGATTCGGGTAGTCCAGATCGTAAGCCGCCTGTTGGGCCCGGTATGTTCTCAAGCTGCAGGAAGACAGCCATGTCATATAACCTCCTGTCAAACCTCCGTCGTTGAGACCGCGTACCTGCTTTTCAATGTAGCTGGCATCATTGGGAAGACCCTCCTTGTCCACGCTTCTCATCACATGATATGCCTGGATCCATGTCCTTGCGACGGCAGGGGTGGCGGATTTGTCCTGCTGACCCTTGGCTTGTTTTCCCCATGCTTTCAGAAGCTTGTATGGCTGGTTCCATGGCCGGGTGAGGCCGAAAGCCTTGTCGGCGAAATGGTCCGGATACGGCATTGCACAGATAGCGTCAGCTACTGTTGAAATCGCTGGCCAGTATTGACCGTAGGCGGTCGTGTACCCGGGATTGGAGCTTTCTCCGAAAACATCCACTGAAACATATACTCCGAGACGGTGAAGCTCATCGCAGGCATATCTTACGAAACGCTGTATCACTTGCACTTTACTTTCTGAGTAATTGTTCTTGAAGTCAAGCATACCGTCGATCTTCACAAGACGGTC
The DNA here is from genome assembly GCA_002308935.1 of Bacteroidales bacterium UBA1237. Lineage (GTDB taxonomy): Bacteria > Bacteroidota > Bacteroidia > Bacteroidales > UBA932 > Cryptobacteroides. The sequence continues at coordinate 2,143 of DBWN01000172.1, forward strand.
CGGGAACCTCACATAGTCGAAGTTGATTTCGTCGAAGCCGATCTTTCTGACCGCCTCTTTGGCCAGTTCGACATTATACTGCCAGACAAGACGGTTGTAAGGACTGGGCCAATAGGATTTTGAGTGAAGGTAAGGTTTTCCGTCAGCTTTGCTGCTCATGCAAGTCTCGGGATGGTCTTTCGCGAGATAATTGTCTTTGAAGCAAGTTATCCTTCCTATGACATAGTAGCCTTTTTCATGGAGTTTCTCGACAGCTTGGCGGTAGAGTTCCTCTTTTGTGGATCCCGCTCTCGAATAGCTCGTAGGGGAGAAGGTCTTCATCGCATCGGCTTTGAATCCTGGAGCTTCATTGTCCTTGATGTCGATTACGAAAGCGTTGATAAGCGTGCTGTCGGCAAGGGCTATATAATCATCTATCTTCTTCAGTCCACTTGGAGAAATGTTCAGATACAGAGCATTGCACGGTTGAGGCATTTCGTTGTCCCCGAAAGAAGGCTTCTCATAAGG
>DBWN01000172.1:2695-8531 GCA_002308935.1 Bacteroidales bacterium UBA1237
AGGTCGAATTCCTTCATCGCTTCCTCTTTCGAAACAGAAAGGTACTTACCGTATATCCAGCCCTCATTCTTGCCGTCGCTGACAAGATACCTTAGTCCGGTATGCTTCTCATTTACCGAGTCCAGGATTTCAAGGGCGGTTCCTTTTTTTACTTGGGTGAGGATGTGCGAAGTGAGGGTGTCGTCAATGACGGACACTGTCACATTCGCATAGGCGGTTCCGTAGGGTGAACTGTTCTGTGCAGATGCTCTAAGAGCTGTGACGGAAATGGCGAGGATTGATAGTGCAATAAGAAACGCTGCTTTTCTCATGATGTGCTGAAGCGGGCTAGGGTATGATCCGCTGATGTGACGGCAAATATAGCACGTTTGGCGGAAGAATCATTGTCCTGGCCACATAAAAGGGCGTTCTTGCCAATAAAAGAAAATCACCTGCAGGCGGTCCTGCAGGTGAATAAGTGTTTGTGTCTTGATATGCATTACAGGTCGAAGCAGAAACCTATCGACCATGTCGTGAATGATGGGAAATTGTCCGTCTTCAAAACGCTTTTTGGTGCGAACTTCACGTAAATGTCAAGGAAGTCCTCGATATCAAATGCCACTAAAAGGTCCACGGTTACCGGAACTGTATCCACCTTGCCGTCTTTCTCCTTGTGTTTCTTGTCATCAAGATGGTACTTGGTTATAGTAGTGGCCGGACGATTGAAGTTCACCATGGGGCCGGTCACGATTTTGAAAGTGTTCCTGGAGTTTTTGACGCTGATAAGCGGGGATAGAGTCCATGAATGGACCGTGATCATGGACTTTGTCTTGGTGGCACCGGAAGGGGTTTGCCCGAGAACGAGATTGCCGTTTTCCCCAATGAAGCGAATGTCAGATCTGGTCTTGAACCGCTTGATGTTGTATCCTCCATTGATGCTTAACTGCACTTGTCTTCCGGGGAAGTCGTAAGCCAATTTGAGGATTGAAGGGAACCCCACCTCTGAATTGTGCCAGTCACTCAGATTCAATTGCGACGGGGCATCGATCGGGTTCAGGAGTCCAATAGTCATGAAGGGAGACATCTGTACCGAAAACCTTGGATTGTCGCGTGAAGAAGTCTCTTTTTTGTTGATTTTGTCAAGGAAGGGGAAAGAGACATCAAAATCCATTTTGTTTTCCATGCTGGAGATGTTCATCCGGGCATCTTGAGGTATCTCGATGTCAGAAGAATAGTAGTAGTCCTTATTGGTCTCACTCCCGGAGATTACTATGCTTTGGCGGTCATTGTTGCTGATTACAAGTACGGAGTCCGGTCTGTAGACCTTTACCGTATCCGCCATCTGGGCTTGTGCCCCGATTCCTGCCGTGAGCAGGAAAAATGCGATCATAGTCTTTTTCATATCTTTATCATTAGTCGTTCATTATCTGTTTTTCTTGCTGAATATAGCCCTCAGCTCGGGTATTGTCGCCTTGCCCTCCATATATACGAGAATGAAGGCATCCGTGACGGTGGTCTCGTCTTTGACGAAGGTGCTGTGGGAGGTCCGCTGCATTGCCAGGTACCGGTTGACCCCGTTTTTCGCTTCCAGCCTCAGAAGGGCGTAGGTGATGTCCCCGGAAGAGATCTCGATTTCTTTGTCAAGCGCTCCGTTGGAGTCGGCAAGCACGGCTTCGGATATCTCATGGTATTCCTTGGGAGTGCAGCAAAGCTTTATGCTGTGGAACAGGGAGAGATTGTAGCTGCTTAGCTTGTCTCCTTTTACTAAGGAAGTCTCCAGCTTATGTCCATCAATCCGGCTTCCCTGTTCGAAGACCCATCCGCAGTGAAGATCCTCCTGGCAGGACGCCCTTATTCCCGGGGATAGGAAAAGCGCCAAGAATACGATTATCATTATTGCCTGTCTCATGGTATCTTACTTATTCAATATGTTGTCCAATATGTCGTCCAGTTCCGGTCCGGAGTCTTCCGCGAAAATCTCTCCCAGAATGTCATCCACGTTTTGCATCACCGCTTTCTGGTTCGTGACCTTTTTCCCGTCCGTGTAAGAAATGTAACTTTCACTGCCGGATCGTCCTGTATGTATGCCCAGGATGATTGCAAGAGCGACAGCTGCGGCGGCGGAAAGTGTCTTCCAGACAATGGAACTGATTCTTCCCGGTTGTTCCCTTTGCAGAGCTTTCTTTGCCGCAAGATATCCCATTACGGCTCTGACTTCATCGAAGTCGGGATCGTCTTTTCCTTCATGGGTGACATACTCCAGGAGTTCTCTCTCTTCCTCTTGGGAGAGAGTCGCGGAGAAGTACCCCTCGGCCAACCCTGAAAAACGCTCTTTACCGTTATGTCTGTCCATGTTTCCCATATCTTTGTCATGTGTCGTGTTCATCACCGTAATCCCTCCTGTAGATTTCCCGGAGCTTGATCCTGGCTCTTGACAGCTGCATCCTCACCGCTCCCGCTTCCATCCCGAGTTCCTTCGCAATGTCCTCCAGCTTCGCTCCTTCATACTCCTTTCTCCTTATGATGTGTCTTTGGGTGGATGAGAGTTCCGTTTCGGCCAGAAGGTCAATCCTTCTTATCAGTTCTTCTTTTTCAAGAGCTCCTTTTACCCCGTCGTCGTATTCAATCCCGATGTCCCCATCCAGAGGTTCACCTTTTTTCTTCCTTGCCCTGTTGAGGCTTTCATTCTTGACGGCTGTCCCTGCCAGCGCTGCCGCCTGGGATACGGATGACAGGGAATACTTCTTTGACCACAGCCTTATGAAAGCTTCTTGAAGGACGTCTTCCGCCTCGTCCGCATCCTTGAGGATACGGCTTGCTTTCAGCTTCAGGCGGTCACGGAAGGCCATGAATGCCGTCGTCAGTATGTCCTGCTGTTCTCTGGGCAACTTTCTTTTGTGGACTTCTATACTTATAACACGGGAATGACCGGTTTGTAACAGAAAAAACCGGAATATTTCAGAAAAAATGAACGAGTGGACTATTCCGCGTTCAGCAGGGAATAATGGCAGGTGAGGGGCTCTTCGCATGCGCCGTGCCAATTGTGCATTCCTCCGCCAAGGCAGTTTCGGAACTGTTTGCACTGTGTACAGATCCCTCTCTTCGCCCAGTCCCTGTCACGGAACCTTTTGAATCCGTTCATCCAGACTTCGTAGAAATTGTCGGAATAGATATTCCCTTCAGAGAAGGCGTCCCGGTCTATATTCGGGCAGGCGTTGATCCTTCCGTCGATAAGAACGGAAGCTATGTTGATTCCGGCGTGGCAGAAAAAAGGAGTGTCCCTGACTTGGCTTTCCCATTTCCCGAGGTATCCTTCACAACTGAAAGTCGTCACCATCTTTCCGGAAGGGTTCTTCCTTTTGAGGGCGATGAATTCCATAAGGCGGGTCATCTCTTCTTTGCTCAGGATCATGTCCGGATCCGAGGCGGCACGTCCGATGGGGATTATGGTGAAAAGCCTCCATTGAGGGGTACCTAGGGATTCAAGGGTGGAGTGGATCTCTTCCAGTTCACGGATGTTCCTTTTGTTCACGCATGTGACGACATCAAAGTTAAGCCCCCTTTGAGCGGATGCTGTCTTGATTGCGCGGACCGTCCTTTGGAAACTCCCCGCATGTCCTCTCATCCAGTCGTGTGAGTCTTCCAGTCCGTCAAGGCTTATGGTGAGCGCTCCCATCCCGGCTCCCATCAGAAGATGGTGCATCTTTTCATCATAGAAGTATCCGTTGGATACCATGCTCCATCCGAACCCCCTTTTCTTGATTTCACGTCCTATGGTCGTTATGTCCGGGCGCAGCAGAGGCTCTCCGCCCGTCAGCACTACTGTGAATCCCTTTGGGCGATGGCTTTCCGGAATGGTGTCAAGCGCTCCCAGGAAATCCTCCAGCGGCATGTCCTTGTCACGGCTTCCCATGGTGCAGTCGCTGCCGCAGTGACGGCAGTGCAGATTGCACCTTGTCGTGCATTCCCAGAACAGGTAGTTCAGTTCATGCAGACGGGTTTCTCCGTTTCTGAAGAGGCGGAAAAGGAAATCATTCATGGATGGAGATGTTCCTAAAGGCGTATTTCGTGGAAGTTCTTGCTGAAATCGTTTATCAGGGTGTCTTTCGGAGTGACTCCCTTGCCTTCGAATTTGAAATCTATGCCGTTATGTTTGTAATCAAGTCCGTAAATCTTCGCGAACCCTTGCGAGTCGGTCTTGCCGACTTCGAACCATTTGGACTCTGATCCTCCCCTTGTCATTATGGTGATATCAGGAATCGCTTCTCCGGTCTGTTTTGAGACCACATGGAAGGACATTTCAATTCCGGGATCGAAGTCCGGACCGGTACCGTAGCAGGCCTGGAATACGAACAGGGCGGTGGTGAGTGCCGCTCCTTTGAGAATGTTTCGGAAAAATTTCATTGTCAAAGATGATATAGTCAGTTATTATGTCAGGCGCAAATATAGTGCCTTTGCCCCTAATGTTGTTCACATGCTCTTTCTTATAGACGGAATATTTTGCGGAAAGTACCACTCCTCTATTCTCTTTGGATTGAGGAATCCTTATCTTTGTTTGTGCAAGAAAAGGTGCTCCGAATATGATCTCGATTTATACACTCACATCCGCTCTTCATGATGAGCAGGCGGTTTCAGCCGTGACATCCGATTTCCTCGGTGGTCTCGGTATCGAATATGTGTTGAAAGGGGAGGACTTCTCCGATTACGGCAGTTCCGATCTGGACCTTATATATGTAAGGACTGGCGGGACCGAAGGTGTATTCAAGCCCCTTCTCCCGAAGATTATGGAAGCCTCGCGTCAGCCGATTTACCTTCTCACATCGGGAAAGAGCAATTCCTTGGCGGCTTCGCTTGAGATTCTGTCCTATCTGAGGTCGCACAATCTCAAAGGAGAGATAATCCACGGCAATCCCCGTGTGATAAAGGAACGAGTGAATTTCCTTCAGGCAGTGGAGAAGGCGAGAAGGCAGTTGGACGGCAGCCGGTATGGCGTGATTGGCGCACCTTCGGATTGGTTGATTGCCAGCGGGGCGGATTATGCGGCTGTGAAAGACAAACTCGGGATTGAACTTGTGGATATCCCGATGACGGAACTTCTTTCAGAGATAGAAGCTACCCCTCAAGACAGCCTCTCTGCGAGGATTGCGTGCGGAGAACCACTTTTCGACGCTTCCCAGAAGGTGAAGGATGCTGTACCGGACGCGTACAGGATATATCTTGCCCTGAAGAACATTGTCGGGAGGTACTCTCTTTCGGGATTTACTCTAAGGTGTTTTGATCTTCTTACTTCTGTCCACAACACAGGATGTCTTGCCCTTTCGCTTCTCAACTCCCAAGGCATTGTCGCCGGGTGCGAGGGTGACGTCCCTGCCATGCTCTCGATGGCGATATCGAAAGCGGTCTGCGGAGTCAGCGGATTCCAGGCGAATCCTTCCAGCATTGATGTCGAAACAGGGGACATACTTCTGGCGCATTGTACCATTCCTTTGAATATGGTCAAGAGGTATTCTTTCGACACTCACTTTGAATCAGGTATCGGCGTCGGCATCCGCGGGCATATGCAGGAAGGGGACATAACGCTTTTCAAGGTGTCAGGAGATTTGGGAAGACATTTTGTGGCGGAGGGGACGCTCCTCAGGAACCAGTCCAAGGATGACCTTTGCAGGACGCAGATAGTGGTGAACGTCGCTCAGACGGATTATTTCCTCAAAAATCCTATCGGAAACCACCATGTTGTGATACCGGGTCATGTCGGGAAACTGATCGAAGGGCTTTTGGCATGACGATTGCGGCCGTTTCCACTATAGTCAAAAAGAATAATCAATTCCACACCAATGGCTGATTTCAAATCCCTGGC
>DBWN01000172.1:8567-21724 GCA_002308935.1 Bacteroidales bacterium UBA1237
TGCTCGTCCCCCTTTACACTCTGGTGTTCCCCGCAGTGAGCGGAGGATACGGAGTCGTCACGAATCTGTACGCATACACTGCCCTCCTTCTTGTCATCCTGACTTATGGGATGGAGACGACATTCTTCCGCTATGCCAACAAGAGTGAGGAAGACCCCAAGATGGTTTTTTCCACCACTTTGAGGATGGTCTTCTGCACTTCGGTGGTGTTCGTGCTCGCGATTTTCCTTTTCTTGGGGCCGATCTCAAAGTGGATGGGATATCAGGAGCATCCGGAGTACATATGGACGATGGCCGTCATCGTAGCCTTGGACGCCTTCCAGGCGATACTGTTCTCATACCTGAGGTATCAGAAACGTCCTTGGAAGTTCGCCGCACTCAAACTACTCTTCATAGGGCTCAACATATCTCTGAACCTTGTATTCTTCCTGTTGCTGCCGAAGCTTTACGCTTCTCATCCGGAGACGATAGGGAAGATTTACAATCCGGAGATGGGAGTAGGGTATGTGTTCTACATCAATCTTTTCTGTACGGCATTCGTCACTTTCTTCTTCGCCAAGGAACTCAAGGGAATGGGATACGGATTCGATCGCGACCTGATGAAAAGGATGCTGTCATACAGCTGGCCGATTCTCGTTCTGGGTATTGCAGGTATCCTTAACCAGACCGCGGACAAGATCCTTTTCCCGAAGATTTATCATGCTGAAGACGCCAATGTCCAGTTGGGACTCTACGGCGCGGCTACCAAGATTGCCATGATAATGGCGATGATAACCCAGGCCTTCAGATACGCCTATGAGCCGTTTGTCTTCGGAAACGCCAAAGAGAAAGACAGCAAGCAGATGTATGCCTCGGGGATGAAGTATTTCATCATATTCACGCTGCTCGCTTTCCTTGCGGTGATGGGATACCTTGATGTGCTGAAGTATCTGCTCCGGAACAGGGATTATTGGGAAGGCCTGAAGGTGGTCCCGATTGTGATGTGCGCGGAAATCATGATGGGAGTTTACTTCAATCTTTCGTTCTGGTACAAACTCATTGACAAGACCATCTGGGGAGCAGTGTTCTCGGGGGCGGGTTGCGCCGTCCTTCTTGCCGTGAATTTCATATTCGTCCCGAAGATAAGCTACATGGCCTGTGCATGGGCCGGAGTCGCCGGTTACGGAACCGCAATGCTGCTGTCGTATTTCGTGGGCCAGAAGTTCTATAAGATCGATTACCCTTTGAAGGATATAGGCCTGTACACTTTACTGGCTGCAATCCTGTATGTGGGGATATTCTTTGTCGGAAAGAGCTCCCTTCCCCTTTGGGCGAGACTTGCCGTCAATACCGTCATCATCCTTCTTTATATGGCGTACATAGTGAAGAAGGACCTCCCGTTGGCGGGACTTCCTGTCATAGGGAAATATTTCCGGAAGGGATAAAGGGCCTTTCTAGAGGTTCTCGAAAGTGAAGCTCTTCCAAGGGAAGTCGGCTTTCTTTCCGTTGTAGATCACATCGTAGATGTGCATGATCAGCGGGAAATCCTCTCCGTTCACTTCGCCCTTGTCCATCTTGATCATCAGGCCTTCTGCTAGGCTCTTGACGGCCGCGACGGATTCGAGGGTCATTCCGTCCAGCACTTCCATAGCCTCCTTGTAAGGAAGGCCTTCTCCGAGAAGGATTCCAAGTTTTCGGGTGCGTCCTCCCATGACGGTGACGTAAAGGTCTCCGATTCCCATGGCGATGGATTCGTCGGAGGCGTTCACCATCCGGAGTACACGTGTCATCTCCCTTGAAGCCTGGAAAAAGGCTGCGGCCTGAGCATTGACATTGGATCCTTCGGTAGCCCTTTTCCTGTTGCCTTGTCCGATGGCCATGGCGGGAGCCAGAGCGTATGCGTTCTTTATGGCGACTGCGTATTCAAGCCCGATGGTGTCATGGGTCAATGATACATGGAGGTATGGCGTGGAAAGCGCCTTCTTCATCATCTTCAGCACTTCGTCATCCGGTCCGCAGAATGTGGTCATGGTGTGGTCATGGGCGATGATCTCGCCGGCGGTCCCGGGGCCTCCGAGCATATATATGTCGCGGTGGATCCCTCTCTGGGAAAGTTCCTCGTCCCAATGTTCGGGGAAGGAGAGAATCCTTCCGTCAGGTTTGGTGACAAGACCTTTCACAACGGAAAGGATAGGTATCGAAGGATCAAGCACTGAAAGGACATTGTCCAGGAACCATTGTGCACCGTAAGAAGATATTCCGCCGATCACGAAGTCGACTCCGTAGAGCGCCTCATTGAGCTGTTCGAAGTAGTAGAATTCCACAGTAGGGGGAAACGGGCGGTCAAGCCGGGAGTGCTTCCCGAACTGTTTGCATTCCGTGATAAGATCCTTGTCGAAGGGTGTTCCCACCATCCTGACCTTGTTGCTGTTTTCCGCCAGAGGGAAGGCGATCGCCGACCCCATGACTCCAACGCCTATTACTACGACTGTCCTGGCCATTTGAATTCCGATAAAAAAGATTCCGCATCCGGGCGATACGGTATCAAGTGCAAATTTAAGTGTTTTTTTATTATGATGACACTTGGCCGCAGGTCCTTATTCCGGCCCAAAGCCACTTTCCTGTTGCTGAATGCATGTCATGGAAAATGCTTATCTTTGCAAGATTTATAAGAATTTCCGGTCAGAAGATGGCGGCAGAGCGCTATTCGTTCATATACACGGCCTATAAGGCATATATCCGTGTCATGGTGAACGTCCTTTATTACAAGGACGTCCAGATACTCGGCATGGATAATGTCCCCGCTGCCGGTACGCCTCTTCTGATAGTTTCTGATCACCAGAACAGCCTCAACGACGCTTTGGGCATTTTCCTGTCCATGGATGACAGGAAGGTTCATTTCATAGCAAGGGCTGATGTCTTTGACATCAATCCGCTTTTCTCCAAGTTCCTCTATGATGTCGTTGGACTCCTTCCTGCTTTCAGGATCGCTTATGAAGGAGAAGCGGCCCTTCACGGCAATGACAACACCTTCAAGGTCTCCGAGCAGAGGCTTCTGGACGGAAAGACTGTCGCCATGTACCCTGAGGCGGGACACCAGGATCATCATTGGCTCGGAAGATTCACTTACGGATATACGAGGCTTGCTTTCGAGGCCGCTCAGGCAGGAGGTTTCGAGAAAGAGATATTCATTCTTCCTTCGTGCAACCATTACTCCAAGTACCGTGGCCTGAGGAACTCCATGCTGATAAAGTATGGCACCCCTGTATCGTTGGCTTCGTATTATGAACTTTACAAGACCAAGCCCAGGACTGCGCAAAGGCAGGTCAATGCCATTGTACGGGAGCAGATAAGCTCGATGATGCTCAATATTGAGGATGAGCAGAACTACAAGGCGATAGATTTCCTGCGGGACGGTGAGTTCGGACGCAAGTGGGCTTCGGACCATGGTTACGATCCCGATAACCTTCCTTCCAAGCTGGAGTCCGATAAAGCCCTCGTGGCTGCAATAGCCTCAGTGAAGGAAGATGTCCAGCCCGTTCTCGACGATACGGCCTCGCTTGTTTCCGATATGGAATCCGCCCGTGTGGTGGAAAGGGATGTGGCCGATCCTCCTTCAAGGTTCGAGATATTTGAAGAAGGGCTTCTTCTTTTCCTTCTTCTCCCGATTGCGCTGTTCTGCCTGTGGCCATCCGTTCTGGCATGGGGCATCCCGAAACATTTCAGCAGGAAGGTCGGGGATGTCATGCTGGAAGGGTCTTTCGTACTCGCAATAGACATACTTCTCGTTATCCCTGTCTGTGCATTGATAACCTTTGTGACAACATGGATATTCTTCGGATTCGTAAGGGGTATCGCTTATGCCCTCCTCCTTCCGTTCCTTTGCCTTTTCGAGTGGGAGTACTACAAGATGGCGGAGAAGTTCCTTCAGAAAACAAGATACCGTAAGGCCGCAAGAAAGGGACTCACGGGTTCAATTGAAAAGAAATACAAAAGCATAATGTCCCGGATGGGTGAAGCACTTTCCTCATGTGGGTAAACAGAACGATAATTGACAGATCATTCAGATGGACAAAGCGAACAGAGTCGTAATAACCGGAATGGGTATATGGTCCTGCCTCGGATACTCGCTTGATGAGGTCAGGGAATCCCTGTACGAAGGGCGCAGCGGTATCATTTTCGACCCCGCAAGGAAAGAGATGGGATTCCGTTCAGCGCTGACCGGTTATGTCAAACAGCCTCAGCTCAAGGGGGTTCTTCCCCGTTCAATGAGAGTATATATGCCGGAGCAGGCCCAGTATGCGTACTGCGCCACCAAAGACGCTCTTGATGATGCGGGTATAACTGAAGAATATCTGGCCTCCCACGAGGTCGGGCTCCTTTACGGAAATGACTCCTCAGCGCTTCCCGTCATCAAGGCCATAGATACAATCAGGGAGAAGAATGACACTACTTTGTGCGGTTCGGGCGCTATCTTCCAGTCGATGAACTCGACCGTCACTATGAATCTCGACTGCATCTTCAAACTGAAAGGAATCAACCTCACCATATCGGGAGCCTGTGCAAGCGGTTCCCATGCTATCGGTCTGGGAGCGCTTCTCATCCAGAACGGCCTCCAGGAAATGGTGGTCTGCGGTGGAGCTCAGGAAGTCAATCCCTATGCAGTAGGGTCATTCGACGGCATATCCGCTTTTTCTACCAGGGAAGATGAACCGACCAAGGCCAGCAGGCCTTTCGACCGTGACAGGGACGGTCTTGTCCCCAGTGGCGGTGCTGCTACAGTCATCCTTGAAAGCTATGAATCTGCTGTCCGCCGTGGAGCGAAGATTTACGGAGAGGTACTGGGATATGGCTTTTCAGGTAATGGCGACCATATTTCTTCCCCGAACGTGGACGGACCGAGAAGATCTCTTGAGATGGCGATAAAGAGGGCTGGAATATCAGTGGACGAGATAGGATACATCAACGCCCATGCGACATCCACCCATGTGGGAGACACCAATGAGGCCAAAGCGATTTACGCAGTGATCGGCGACAGGAAGATAGAAGTGACCAGCACCAAATCACAGACAGGACATGAAATGTGGATGGCCGGAGCGTCCGAGGTGATCTATTCGATGCTGATGATGAAAGGAGGCTTCATTGCACCGAACCTTAATTTCTGCAACCCGGACGAAGACTCCGCCAAGCTCCTCATACCTTCAGAGAGGGTTATGAAGAAGTTTGACATCTTCCTTTCCAACAGCTTCGGATTCGGAGGAACGAACTCTTCCCTTGTGATAAAGAACATGTAATTTACCATAGCCGTACTGATGCGGCATGAAGCAGTCGACATATAATGGACAATAACGAGCTTATAGAAAAAATAAACCAGGCCTTGGCCGATGAGTTCGAGATAGAAGTTGAACAGATAACTCCTTCCGCCAGTGTGAAGGATACCCTTGAACTTGACAGCCTCAGTCTTGTCGACCTGATCGCCAGGATGGAAGCGGTGACGGGTGTGAAGATCCCCGGATCTGACGCCACAAAGATCCGCACTTTCCAGGATCTTTATGACTATTTGGCTGAAAGGGTATAGCTGAAAACCGCATGACCAAAGAAGGCCTCAGTGAGAAGTTTTCCGAAGCGGAGCTGTCAGGGGATGGGATTTTCCTTCTGATTCCGCAGCGTCCCCCGATGACGATGGTGGATTCGTTTTACGGATGTGACGAAGATGAGGCTTGTTGCGGCCTTACTGTAAAGGAGGACAACCTCTTTTGTATCGGAGGCCGTCTTACGGAACCGGGAATAGTCGAGCATGCGGCACAAAGCGTCGCCGCCATGGTCGGGTACGGTAACTATCTGAAGAACCTTCCCCCGGACATAGGATATATCGGGGAAGTGAAATCATTCAGGTTCTTCGTCCTCCCTGAAGTGGGCGACAGACTCCGCACCGTAGTGAAAGAAACGGTTTCAGTTCAGGGGACGACACTTGCTTCGGCCAAAGTTTACGTGGGAAAGACCCTTGTCGCCGAAGGACAGATAAAGTTCAGTTTGAAGGATGGAAAACAAGATCAGCGCTAAAGTGACCGTCAGGGTCAGGTTCTCCGAGCTGGACCCCGTAGGGGTGGTCTGGCACGGGAACTATGTGAAATATCTTGAGGACGCCAGGGAAGAATTCGGCCGGAAATGGGGCATTGAATATATGACCATTTTCAGTAACGGTTACTATGCTCCCGTTTTCGACATGAACCTCCGTTTCAAGGAGCCGGCCAAGGTTGATGACGTCCTTGAAGTGGAGTGTGTCTTCCGTCCCTGCCCCGGAGCAAAGCTCTGCTTCGATTATACGGTCACAAGGAAAAGTGATTCTGCCATTATCCTTACAGCCTCATCGGTTCAGCTTTTCACATCTTTGAAAGGAGAGTTCGAGCCTTCTGAACCCGAGTTCTTCTCTTCTTGGAAAGAAGTTCTTCCTCTTTGATTATTCTGAATTATGGACAAAATATTCGTACCCTTATACAGATACTTGAAGGCGCACAGGGCTCTTATGTGGACTCTCATGCTTTCATCTTTTCTGGTGTTCGCGTTTTTCGGTCTCAAAATGAGATACGAGGAGGACATCACAAGGCTTCTTCCTTCGTCTGGATCCTCCGACAGCGATCTGGCGTTCACCTCCCTTAAGGTCAAGGACAAACTCTTTGTACAAATAACCTCCGCCTCCCAGGAAGACCCTCTCGATACTTACACTTTAGGTGAATACGCGGATGAGTTCACGGCCGGGCTTATGGACCGGGATTCGGTGGAAGGATGCATAGCCAACGTGCTTTACCGGATTGACGATGACCTTCCTTTCATGGCCCTTGAATATGCTCTTTCCCATGTCCCATCATTCGTGGACGAATCGTGCTACGAGGAGTTTGACAAGGCAATAGCTTCCGCTGACCAGTCCATGGAAAGGAATTATGAAAGGATCATGACGGACATGACCGGCGGGATGACCCAGATGGCTTCGAACGATCCACTGGAACTGCGGAACGTGCTTTTGAAAAATATCCTTTCCGGAATGGGTATAGCGGGAGAGATCGGAGAACTTGATTTCAGGAAGGTGATAGCGGATGCCGGCACGGGTTATTCTTTGATTGATTCCCATTTGTTTTCTCCGGACAGCACCGTGGCCCTCATCTTCATCTCACCGGAGTTCTCATACTTCAACTCGCAGGCGGCAGCCGTTCTTGTCAAGGAACTGGAGGCCGAAGTGGCCTCTTTCACCGCGTCACATCCTGATGTGAAGATATATTGCCACGGAGCTCCGATAAGGTCCGAAGGCAACGCGCATTCCATCAAGAAAGACCTTTTCTGGACAGTGGGGTTGTCCCTCATCATTGTCCTTATAGCGATATTCATCAGCTTCGGAGGATGGAAGATCGTCTGGCAGAACCTCATACCAGTGATTTACGGAGCCTTTTTCGCTTTGGCTTGCCTGTACTGGATCAAGGGCGGGATGTCCCTGATGGCACTCGGTCTGGGAGCCATAGTCCTTGGAGTGGCCTTAAGCTACTGCCTTCACGTGGTGGTCCATCACAGATTCGTTGGGGATGTGGAGAAGATGCTCAAAGACGAGTCGACTCCGGTCTGTCTCGGTTGCATAACGACAGTAGGCGCCTTCCTCGGTCTTCTTTTGACAAAGAGCGAACTGCTCAGGGACTTCGGAGCCTTCGCATCACTTGCACTTGTCGGCAACACACTTTTTGCGCTTGTTTTCCTGCCGCATTTCCTGAAGGACGGAGAGACGAAGAAGAACGCCAATGTGTTCAGGCTGATTGACAAGGTGAACTCCTATCCCTACGACCGTAAGCCGGTCCTTCTTGCTTTTGTCTGCATTGTCGTACTGGTGGGCTTCATTTTCTCGTCTAAGGTGAAGTTCGATTCCAACCTCAAGAACATAGGCTATGAAGCCAAGGCAATGGTTGAGTCCGAGAATCTTTTCTCGCAGAAAAACTACGGTGGCAGGATCCAGAGGTATTATGCAGCTGCCGCTCCCACTCTTGACGAGGCCCTTGAAGGCAACAAGAAGATCGTAGCCGTCCTGGACTCTTTGGGTAAGGAGGGAGTCTCCGCCGGGGCGTCATCCCTGCTGCCTCTTCTTTTCGTACCTGAATCAGTCCAGGAAGAAAGGATCGATGCTTGGAACCAGTATTGGACACCGGAGAAGGTCGCTTTTGCTCAAAGCCGGATATCGAATGCGGCCAGAAAGGTCGGACTGGATCCGGATATGTTCCTTCCTTTCACTGCAATGGTGACGGCGAACTACTATCCAGAGTCTCTCTATGACTCCGGGATCATTCCAGAGGGCCTTCTGTGCAACTTCATTGAGGAATCTGAAGGAAGATTCCTGGTGTTCGACGCCGTGAAGATGGCCCCTTCGCTGAAAGATGAAGTGGATGCGGCTGTCGCATCCGTTCCACATTCTGTGGTGGTGGATCCTCACTTCTACACCTCCGATATGGTAAAGCTCATAAGGGATGACTTCAATATGACGTTGCTGATTTCATCACTGTTCGTGCTTGCTGTGCTCCTTGTCTCATTCAGGAACATATGGAGCGCGCTTCTGGCTTTCCTCCCCATGTTCCTGAGCTGGTATGTGGTCCAGGGGATAATGGCGATCGCCGGCCTGCAGTTCAACCTTATCAATATCATCATTTCGACATTCATCTTCGGTATAGGAGTGGACTACAGCATATTCGTGATGCAAGGTCTGCTTGCCGGGGCCAGGGGGGAAGACGCCCGTCTTCTGGATTACCATAAGGCGGCGATCGTGTTCTCGGCTTTCGTCCTGGTCGTTGTCGTCCTTTCTCTACTCTTCGCTTCACATCCGGCAATACATTCCATAGGTCTCAGCACTTTGATAGGAATGACCTCCACGATACTCATCACTTACACTCTGCAGCCTTTCCTGTTCAGGATTCTGTCGAAGGTCCCTTTCATCAGAAGGTCGTTCGGAATAAGAGAAGAAGTCAAATAGAAGAGGATGCCTGCAGGAAAATCCGTCATAATCATAGGTTCCGGTCTGGGCGGTCTCCAGTGCGGTCTGATACTGTGCCGTCATGGTTACAGGGTCACCATAGTTGAGAAGCATACCAGGCCCGGAGGTTGCCTCCAGTCTTTCGTCAGGGGAGCGCGTTTTGATTGCGGATTCCATTACGTTGGCTCAATGGGTGAAGGGGAGCCGCTCCGCATCCTTATGGATTACTACGGGTTGGAAGGTCTTCCTTGGAAAAGACTGGATGAGGACTGCTTCGATGAGATATGTTTCGTCGGGGAGGATTCGTTAAGGTCGTATCCTCATGCGATGGGTTTCAGGAATTTCGTGAACAGACTGTCCGGAATCTTCCCCGGAAGCCGGGAAGAACTGGAAAACTACGTCTCTGTTCTGGAACAGATCGGGGACAACACTTTCTCCTCCCTCGAATATCATAAGATGAACCCTCTTTTCCAGAGAAGCGCCCTGAGCTTCCTGGAGGAGACCGTCTCCGATCCTCTTCTGAGGAAGGTGCTTTCCGGCTCTTCCTTGAGGATGGAGCTTTCTCCAGAACTTCCACTATACGTATACGCCCAGATAGCCGGATCGTTCATAAGGAGCGCATGGCGCCTGGAAGGAGGTGGGGACACCTTGGTCAGTACGCTCTGCTCCCGGATAGAGTCTCTTGGAGGAAGGATCATTACCGGTAAGGCCGTTATTTCGATTGAATGCGAAGACGGGTCTGTCAAAGGTGTGAAACTCGATGACGACGAAATCCTTTCCGCAGATTACGTCATATCTGACATCCATCCCTCTTTGACGATATCCATGATCGGTGAAGGCGGAAAACTGAGGAATGTGTACAGGAAGAGGATGACATCATTTTCCAATACTTATGGTGTTTTCACGGCAAATGTGCGCCTCAAGAAAGATTCTTTTCCTTACCTGAACCGGAACGTATATATCCATCACGAGGAAGATGACCTGTGGCGCAGCGACCCGTCCCTGAGAGAAAGCGTCATGGTGCATTTCTATCCTTCGGAAGACGGACGCTATGCTGACCGTATCGACGTGATGTCCCCTATGGATGTCAAAATACTTGAGCGGTGGCGCGACCTTCCCAGCATGAAAAGAGGGGAGGAGTATGAAAAAGCCAAAACAGCCAAATGGGAAAAGTGCCTCTCATTACTGGAGAGAAGGTTCCCGGGAATAAGGGATTGTATCGGAGAAGTCCATACAAGTTCTCCTCTGACCTGGTTGTACTATACAGGAACTCCGGACGGGTCGGCATATGGCGTCAGGAAGGACTTCTCTCACATTCTTGAGACAGTGATCTCTCCCAGGACTCTGGTGTCCGGTCTGCTGCTCACAGGACAGAATCTGAATCTCCATGGAATACTTGGAGTGTCGCTGACTTCAATACTCACTTGCAGCGAAATATTGGGATTCGAGACCATCAGCAAGGAGATATCGGAGATGATAAACCGTAAAGCACGATAATTGCAGTATATTTACGGATTCGGGAGAAGACTGGATTTTCTTTCCCGACAGTACAAACGATCAACAGATGAAGACAGCTTTAGTAACGGGCGGAAGCCGTGGAATCGGACGTGCGATATGCGTGAAGTTCGCGTCACTGGGATATCATGTAATCGTGAATTACGTTTCCAACGATGATGCAGCCCGCTCCACTCTTGAGGATATAACCAAAGCCGGAGGCACCGGCGAACTTCTGAAATTCGATGTGGCCGACCAGGAAGCTTCGCTCTCGGCGATTACTTCTTGGCAGGAAAGCCATCCGGGAGAATATGTCGAAGTCCTGGTCAATAATGCCGGCATCCGCCGTGACAGCCTGCTCCTTTGGCTGGAGAAGGAAGATTGGTACAAGGTGATCGGCACAAACCTCAACGGATTCTACAATGTCACCCGGCCTTTGCTCCAGCCTATGGTTGTCCATCGGCATGGCAGGATCGTCAATGTGGCGTCCCTTTCCGGACTTAAAGGCTTGCCCGGACAGACGAACTACTCGGCGGCCAAAGGCGGGCTTATCGCAGCCACCAAAGCTTTGGCACAGGAAGTTGCCCCGAGGGGCGTTACCGTCAATGCTGTCGCACCGGGATTCGTTGAGACGGATATGGTGGAGGGACTTGATGAAGACTCTCTCAAGAAAGACATTCCCTCCAGGCGTTTCGGGAAACCTGAGGAGGTCGCTTCTCTGGTCGCTTTCCTCGCCAGCGATGACGCTTCATACATTACCGGCCAAGTTGTCTCCATCAATGGTGGCCTATTCTGACAGAAAAAGAAAGATACAAGAAATACACATGAGAAAATTTTTCGCCATAGCGGCTTCAATGATAATGCTCCTGACATTTGGAGTAAATCTTTCCGCACAAGATGCCATCCTCAAGAAGATAGAGTCCGCCGGAGCGGCGTTCACGACTATTGAAGCGTCCTTCACTCAGACAAGGACAATCAAGGCTTCCGGGAACACTACCGTATCCAAGGGCGATCTTTATTTCAACGCTCCGGGACAATTGGCGATGTTGTATTCACAGCCTTCAGGAGAGTGCCTCATAATCAACGGGAACACCCTTCACATGAACCGCTCAGGAAGGGCGACGACTTATGACGCTACCAAGGTGGCTACGATGATGGGCCTTCGTAACACCCTTATGGACTGCATTCAGGGCAAGACTTCTAAAGTGGCTTCCGAAAATGACGCTTCCATGACTGTCGCAGACACCAAGGACGGATACCTGGTGACCATAAAGGCCAACAACGCTTCTCCGAGAGGATATTCATCAATCTCTCTGCTTTACCGCAAGAGTGACTGTGTGGTTACGAAGATGATTCTTGACGAGTTCTCGGGAATAAGGACTGTATACGATATGGCCGGCATAAAACTTAAGGGCGCCATCGACCAGTCCAAGTTCAAGATTCCTTCCAGATAGTTAAATGACGACAATGATATGATTCGCAACCAGGACTACAAAAATGCCGCATTGGCGGCCTTGAAAGGCAATTGGGCTCCGGCTCTTGTCGCTACGATCATCTTCTTTCTGTTAGTGGCTGTAATTGCTACTCCGGGAGCATTTGCTGATCCTGTCAGAAATCCTGGATTTTATTTCGGGATTGCCGGAGGCGTCACTTTCATCACTTTCTTTATCGGAGTTCCGATGCAGATAGGGTACTATAACGCATTCAAGGAACTTTATGTGAGCGGTGACAATGCGATTACCGGAAACATGTTCAGTCTCGGATTCAGCAAGTTCTTCAAAAAGATTTTCGCTTATCTTCTGGTGGGACTGATCGTGATGGTCGGATTCTTCCTTCTTGTCATCCCCGGAATCATTCTGGCATACGCTTACGTGCTCGTCCCCTATCTTCTTGTCGATGAGCCGGACCTTTCAATTGTCCAGACTCTTAAGAGGAGCCGCACTCTGATGAAAGGACACAAGTTTGATGTGTTCTATCTTGAACTCAGTTTCATCGGATGGGCGATACTGGCCGTATTGACGTTTGGTATCGGATATCTTTGGCTTATGCCTTATATAGCGACTTCCATAGGAGTCTTCTACAAGGATGTCGTTGCTGGTACAGCAGGGAAGTCGGCGGATCCCCTTACAGGAATCGCTCCTGATCCTGAACCGAAAGTTTCTTCTCCTGAAAGCTATATGCCATCTGAAGAGCCCAAGGCGGAATAGCTCCTTCTCCTGGATTGGATAAAAGATAATACGAAAGCGGCGGACTGCATTGGCGGTCCGTCGCTTCGTTATTACTTCTTTCATGAACGGAATCAGAACAATCCTTCCGGAATCCGCATCATTATCGTCTTTTCCTTGTCGTTGACTTCCAGGACAAGATCCTCATGAAGGGGCAGCATCACTTGTCCGCCGGGGGTCTCAAGGTAGATGCAAGGGTTTCCGGGAATGTCCTCGTAATCTGAAATCTCACCCGCGACCTTGCCGTTCTCGTCAAGGAGAGTCCAGCCAATGAGGCTGTCAAGGCTTTCCTCGTCTTCTATCTCATAGATGTCGGTCTCACCGTAAACGGCTTTCCCGGCAATCTCTTCAGCGTCCTCGAGGTTCGATACACCGGTAAGACGTACGACGGCTTTTGAATTTCCTTTCTTGGAAAAGGATTCAATGAAGAAAGGAACCGGAAGTCCATCGAAATAGAT
>DBWN01000172.1:21879-22232 GCA_002308935.1 Bacteroidales bacterium UBA1237
TCTTCAGCAGCCTTGCGTGCAGCTTCCTCAGCCTCAGCCTTACGGGCGGCGATAGCTTCTGCGCGGGCCTTGTTGACCTTTGCCTCAGCTTCAGCGGCAGCCTTAGCCTTGTCAGCGGCGGCCTTGGTCAGGCCCTGCTTCTTGGCTTCGATCTTGGCATCCCTCTGGCTCTTCCAGGCAGCGTACTTCTGATCAGCCTGCTCCTGTGTAAGGGCACCCTTTGCTACACCACCATCAAGATGGTTGCGAAGAAGAACACCTGTGTAGGAGAGGATACGGCGTGTGGTGGGAGTGGGCTGGGCACCAACTTTGAGCCAAGCAAGAGCACGCTCCTCATTGAGGATGATGGTTGC
>DBWN01000172.1:22297-22650 GCA_002308935.1 Bacteroidales bacterium UBA1237
GAAGAATGCGAAATTCTTCTTTCCGTGGCGCTGTAAACGAATTTTAACAGCCATTGTGAATCTGTTTTTAAATGATTTGTATTAATGCGGGTTCTTCCTTCCCGAGGAAGATGTCTTCCGCACTACCCATCTCGTGGATAGCGGTGCAAAGGTATGAAGAAAAACTTGAATATCATTGAACTTGAATGCCAAAAGGGGACTTTTTTATACTCTGAAACGGTATTTTCTTCAGTTTTTGATGCGATTTTTCATTTTGATTGTTTGGAGAATGGATTTTTGTGCTTATATTTGCAGTCCCAAAAACAAAACGCGGTAGTGGCGGAATGGTAGACGCGCTACTTTGAGGGGGTAGT
>DBWN01000172.1:22656-33113 GCA_002308935.1 Bacteroidales bacterium UBA1237
TGTGTGAGTTCGAGTCTCACCTACCGCACGAAAGAACAGCTCAGGAATTTCCCGAGCTGTTCTTGTTTTTTGTGATTCGATTCTTAAGGTGGTCAGAAACGGATGTGTGCTTTCTTGCAATAGTCAATAGCGGCGGCGTTCCCGCTCTTGGCCGCCAGTGACGCATAATAGTATGTCTTCCTTATGCTGATGGAGGCATACTGAAGGGCCAGGTCATAAAGCGTGTATCCAAGGGTTTCGTCCTGGAACTTGTTCTTCCGGATCTCCTTCTCAGTGGTATTGAACATACGGCAATAGGTGGAAACGGCCTCCTCGTAGTAATGGATGGCTCGTATCTTGTCCCCTTTGTTTGCATAGCAGTCCCCAAGGGCGTCGTACATCCAGTAATCCAGGGTCAGGGATTTGCCTCTATTCTCTTCTATCCATGGAAGGATCAGGGCTATGCACTCGTCTCCACGGTGGAGAATATTCAGCACCATGGCATATTGGTATTCACTGTACATCGTCAGTACGCCCATATCTTTCAGGGTGGCAAAGCAGTCCGCAGCCTCGGAGTATTCCTCAGCATCGAGATGACCATTGAGCCTTGAGACAAGGCTCTGGAGCGGATCAACTGTCTCTTCAACCGGAGGCGCAGCCTTCTGGAAGTCCTCCGGGAAACGGTCGTCGATGATGAGCCTGTCTCCCTCTTGGGTCACAGTTCCGAAACAGTCGAAGGCGGAGTTGCCGACCACCAGCGGAACCGTCTGCTTGGTTACGACGAAGGCGGGCAGGTCCTTGACTATGACATTGCCGATACGGAGATTCCTGATCACGAACGATGCTCCCTTGTCGGTACTGCCATTGGGCATCTTCACCGTCGTCACTCCGTTCACATCTGCATCGGCGATGTAACCGTTCTCATACAGGAACAGGTACGTGGTCGTGGACATGCTGGCATACCAGCTCTCAGGAGCATAGTACGTCCGCACTCCTACTCCATTGACTGTTGCGTTCATGGTATAACGTCCGTCAGACTCTTCGTTGAGTCGGATGACAGTTTGGCCCGATATGCCTGCGGCGGACAGCAGGGCGGTCAGGGCTGCGATAAAGAATCTTCTCATGGTCAAAGGTCTATTTGCCGTGGGCTGCTGCTACCGCAGCCTCAGAGGAATGGCCATATGTGCTAAAGGAGAAGTGATCTGCTTCCACTTCGGTATAAAGATATAAAGAAATCAGCAATTCCATCGTATTGCTGGTCAATCTTCTATGTCTCCCGAAATTTTGGAGGGCATTTTGGGGGTAATGAAGCCCTAAAGACAGCTTTTCTATCCGACGATGTATTTGCCGAAAGGAAGCATTGAGACCAGCTTTGAGAAGATGAACGCGGTTATGTAAGTGCACACAGCGGTAAGGAGTATGGATGCGGGAACTGGCATCACTTGAGAGAATATCCCGCAGTAGAAATTCAGCATCAGCAGATGCACAAGGTACATTCCGTAACTCAGGCGTGATATCTCTTTGACAAGTCCATAGAACCACCCGCTGTTTTTGGTTATCTTCAGCATAAGAATGAAGGTGGCGGTGTTCATTATGGCAATGATCGTGGAAGTGTGTATGAACGGGAGCTCTGTTTCCGGGACCGTCACACAACCGGGAGCCCTGAAGTAGAAGATCGCTATAGTTGAAATTATTCCGGCCAGAATGATGGGGACGCAAATAGCCGCAGTCTTTGCGGTAGAGAAGTTTTTCGGCTCTATATACTTCTTGATGTAATGGGCGAGCACCAGATACCCGATGTAACCGGAGAAGTTGCAGAACATCCCGAAAGCGTTCCAGTAGGATTCCCCGTAGAGTTCCGGTTTGAACAGGTTGAAGTAAGGAAACAGAGTGGTGAACAGCCACACTCCGAGAAAAGCCTGTTCCCCTTTTTTTGAGACCCTTTCCAACCAGGGGGAGAGAACCGGCATGAAAAGGTACAGACCTATCAAAGCATAGATGAACCACATGTGCCCTCCTGACTCCGGGAAGTTGAAAAGAATATGGAAGAATCCTTGTCCGACATTTCCACTGGGAATGTATTCGAAAAGCATGTAGATTACAAGCCATACGAGGAAAGGCACCACCACCCTTTCAAACCTCCTTCTGAAGAACTTTTCAGTCGGTATCTGGAGAGGGAGAAGAAGGTATGAAGAGATCAGGAAGAAAATAGGGACCGTGGCCATTCTGCTGAACCCGTCCAGTATGGAGATCCACAGGAGATTGTGCTGTGAGGCGATATCCACCATGCCGTCCGCCCCCATATAGAAAGGCTCATTGGAATGGGTGAGGATGACCATCAGGCATGCGAATGCCCTCATGTAGTCAAGGCTTGCTATTCTTTCCTTCATCTGTATATTGCCGTTTGGTGGCAAAGGTACAGATTCTTTTCCGAGTTGAGCCGGTCAGACTAGATGAACAGCAGTCCCAATCTGTAAGTTATGAAGGCGCAAACCCATGCCACGACCATGGTGTAGGTAATGCAGGCTATCGCCCATTTCCATTTGCCCGTCTCATTCTTTATCGCCACGAACGTCGCTATGCACGGGAAGTAGAGCAGGACGAACACCATGAATGCCAGGGCGGCAGGCCATTGTATCGCCTGGGTGAGAGCTGATTGAAGAGCGGTGTCTTCAGAGAGGTCTTCACCTTCTGAAATCTTCGCTCCTTGGGAATACATTACACCGAGAGAACTTACTACGAGTTCCTTTGCCGCCACACCTGTAAGGAGGCTGACATCCATTTTCCATGTGAATCCTAAAGGATTGAGGACGGGAGATACTGCCTGCCCTAGTTTTCCGATATAGGATTCGGACTGCTGCTCTTCGTAGAGGTCATTTATCTTCAATTCGAGAGACTCCTTCTCTTGCTGCTTCACCGGGTCTTCGGTCACCATTTCAGCATAAGATTCAGCATATTGGTTCTGGGCGTCTATGAGCTTCTGGTTGCGCGGGAAATATCCAAGGAACCAGATTATGATAGAGCAGATGAGGATTGTGGTCGCCATCTTCTGAAGATATTGGCGTCCCTTTTCCCAAGTGTGCCTCCAAATCGCCTTCGCTGTCGGAACCCTGTATGGAGGAAGCTCCATGACGAAAGGAAGGTCATCATCTTTGACGAAGCGGCTCAGTACCACGGCGGACAGAATCGCCAGAACCACGCCCAGCAGATAGATGCCAAGAAGCGATATGGCCGCATGCTTGGGGAAGAACGCTCCGGCGAGAAGAATGAATATCGGCAGCCTTCCTGCGCAGGACATGAAAGGGATGATCGCTATCGTTATGAGCCGGCTCTTTCTGCTTTCGATCGTCCTTGTCGCCATTATCGCAGGGACATTGCATCCGAATCCCATGACCATCGGGATGAAACTCTTTCCGTGGAGTCCTATCCTGTGCATCAGCTTGTCCACGATGAACGCGGCCCTCGACATGTATCCCGAATCCTCCATTAGGGAAATGAAGAAGTACAGGATGAGAATGTTCGGAAGGAAAACAAGAACGCTTCCCACTCCGGCTATGACTCCGTTCACGATGAGGTCTTTAAGCCATCCGTCCTTCATGAAAGCGGCCACGAATTCTCCGAACTTGCCCACAAGCCAATCTATCCAATCCATGGGATAATTGCCCAAGGTGAATGTCGCTTTGAACATTATATAAAGGAGTGCGATGAATATCGGGAAAGCCAGCCATCTGTTCGTGACGATAGCGTCAATCTTGTCTGTGATGGTACGCTTTGAGCGGTTTTCGGCGTGCTGCTGGTAGGTCTCGGAAAGTGCACCTTGGATAAACGCGTATTTGGCGTCGACTATCGCGGATTCGGTGTTGGTGTGAAGCAGGTTTTCTATTCTTTCCTGCTCCTCTTTCCTTGCGCTTTCTATCGCCTCCTTGTTCGGCAGGGTGTTTATCACCTTCTCAATGTCCTTGTCGTTCTCCAGGTACTTTATCGAGAGGTATCTGGTTGAATAGTGGGAGCGGATATCCCTGTTTTCCTGGATGAGAAGTTTTATCCGGTCGATGCTCTCCTCAAGCTCCCTTCCGTGGTTGATATGAATGTGCCTTGCAAGTTGGGGGTCACTCTGTGTGTAAATTTTGATGACGGTATCGAAAAGCTCATTTATCCCTCGGCCGTCCCTGCTTACTGTGGGACATACCGGTATACCGAGAAGCCATCCAAGCTGCTTGATGTCAATCTGGTCACCCTTCGCCTCAAGTTCGTCATACATGTTCAGGGCCATAACGGTCCTGAGGTTCATGTCTATCACTTGGGTGGTGAGGTAGAGGTTCCTCTCGATGTTGGAAGCGTCGACGACGTTTATGACAACATCGGGGACTTTTTCGATGAGGTTTTTCCTGACGTAGAGTTCCTCTGGGGAATATGCCGACAGTGAGTACGTTCCAGGAAGGTCCACCAGGACGAACTTGTATCCTCCATAAGAGAAACGCCCCTCCTTTGCGTCCACAGTGACTCCGCTGTAGTTGCCGACATGCTCATGGCTGCCGGATGCTATGTTGAAAAGGGATGTTTTTCCGCAATTCGGGTTTCCGACCAAGGCGACCCTTATCTCACGTCTCCTCTCGTCAGCCAGCTCTCCCATTTCACGGCGGACCAGTTGCTCTTCGTCACCTTCCAGTCTTTCCTGGGAGTGTTCCACTTCGATGTGCTTGAGGGCTTCCTCTTCACTGACCACCTCGATCATGCAGGCTTCTTCCCTTCTCAAGGAGAGCTTGTATCCGAGGATTTCGTACTCGATCGGATCCTTGAGAGGTGCATTGAGGATTACAGTGACGGTCTTTCCGGCAATGAAACCCATTTCGATGAGCCTTTTCCGGAAACTTCCGTGTCCGTTGACCTTGGCTATAACGCCCTTGGATCCTGTCTTCAGTTCTGATAATTTCATGATGAATCACTCTTGGCAAGGAGGCCTTATCCCTCCAGGCGGTAAATTTGCGTCGCAAATTTAAGGGTAAAGTGCAAGTTGTTCAATCCCCATATGTAGGTAATGGTTGTTCCCGTTGTCATCATATTTTGCTATTTTTACCGCGAATAGGGATTACTGTCGGGAGAATCCCCTTCAGGACGCCCGTAAAATGTCATTAATATGAAATCATCAGAATCCCGTTACGCTGTAGGAGTGGATGTAGGCGGAAGCCATATCTGCTCATCGGTCGTCGACCTTGACAGGGGTGTGATTGTAGGAGAACCCTTGACAACGCCGGTTGACCATACTTGCACTGCCGAAGAAATATTCTCCGCCTGGACCACTAATCTACGGGAACTTCTCTCATCAGCCCCTCAACCAGTCACCATGATCGGCATGGCGTTCCCAGGTCCGTTCGATTACGACAAGGGGATTTCCCATATGGACCATAAATTCGTTTCTATAAAGGGACTGAATGTCGGTGAAATTCTTCAGGCAAGACTGCTGGATTTTCCGGGACTTGAGTTCAGGTACGTCAATGACGCAGGAGCGTTCGCTCTCGGTGAGAGCCATTACGGTTCAGCCAAAGGGATTGACAAGGTTCTTGTCCTTACTCTAGGAACCGGACTCGGTTCGGGATTCGTGGAGAACAACCATATCGTAAGGGAAGGGGACAGTGTCCCGCCAGGCGGAGAAGTATGGGACCTGCCTTGGGGAGATGATATAGCTGACAGCGCTTTTTCCACAAGGTGGATAGTGGGCAGGTATTCTGCTCTCACAGGGAAAGTGGTGAAAGGAGCCAAAGAGGTCGCTCTTGTTTATAAGACTGATGAGGCTTCCAGGAAAGTTTTCACGGAGTTCGGTTCCGGCCTTGCCAAGTTCACCGCACCTCTTTTGAATAAGTTCGGGGCCAAGGACGTCATTCTCGGGGGCAACATATCCCGCAATCTTGATCTGTTCCTTCCTGCCATGAAGAGAGTATACGGGCAGAAGGCGATGGACGTTCATGTCCAAGCCTCATCTCTTCTTGACAAGGCGGCCATGCTGGGAGCAGCGTCTCTTTTCGCTTAGAGGGAAGTTTTCTTCCGGTGATTCTTATGGGAGGGGTGCTTTCCCAAATCGGGAAGTTCCTCTCTCCTTTTTTGGTAATAATCCTTTCTTGCCGGGTTCTCAGGGAACCACCCCCTAAGGACTCTCATCTCCTGGGCGTACATTTCATGAATGCCCCAGAAGCAGGAGAACGCGCCTGCTCCAAGGATTGTGGAGACGACAGTGTTGCTGATGAAAAGGGAGATTGCGGCAAGAACGAGGCCCGCCAATGCCAACAGCCACCAGCTTTTCTTCCCCCAATAGTATTCCATCTTGATCACTATGGGGTGGCATATACCTATTATCAGAAAGACGGCAGCGCCGACCAATATACCTGAAAAATGCATGATCCTTTTTATTGTCGGCCCTATTCGAAGGAATTCAGGTCGATCATATTGTTGAGGAGAGCATAGACCGTAAGACCGGCGACGGTTTTGATGCCCGTCTTTCTGGTTATGTTCTTCCTGTGGGTTATCACTGTGTAAATTGAGATGTTGAACTGGTCAGCGATCTCTTTGTTGAGCATTCCTTTGGCTACGCACACGAGAATCTCCTTTTCCCTCTGCGAAAGTTCCTCTCCTTCACTCTTGGGGGAGTCCTGTCTGGGCTCGAGGGCGGCTCTCATCTTCTTGATGATGTTGACGGGCTCATCGTAAGGCCCGATGACGTCATCGTACTGCCTGAGACTCTCCTCGCTCATCGGAGAACTGACGAAAGCGATCACGGCAGCGCTTGAATGTTCCGCGATTATGCTCCTCGCGTTCATCCGTGACTCATAGTCGAAAACCACCGGGTCGATGATGATGATATCGGCGTCCATGTTCCTCAGCCTTGTCTCGCTGGAGCGTGAGAGGTCAGTGAAGATACCGACGGTCTCGAATTCGCCCATGTCCCCGAAAATGCTTTCAAGACCCCTGGCGGTGACTATCGAGGGTATTACCAGGAGTGCTTTCTTACTGTTGCTTCTCATGGTATTCAAGCCTGTTGACGATAGGAACCAGTATTCCGTCTTCGATGAAGGTGTGCTTCGCGAGGTCGTTCTCGAATGAGTACAGATTCATCAGGACATTGTTTATCTGCTGTCCGTCGCACTCCTGAGGGAGGTATTTCATCACGATGTTCTTCAGGTCGCCGAGTTTCTCATCCACATTGCTGTGGTTTTCCTCGTACTGGTTGATGGTGAACCCGTCCTCTTCGGTATGGTCAAGTACTTTCCCGATGTAAGGGAAAACCACCTCTTCCTCGTATTGGAAATGCTTCGAGAGCTCTTCTTTGTAGTCGGTGAAGAACTTCCAGATAATCGCCTTGTGCTTTTCTCCGCAAGGTTCCATCATCCTTTCAATGGAGTCCGCCAACGTTTTCATGGTCACATCCATGTAATAGGAGTGGCTTTGGTGCAGATACTTGACTACATCATTGACATTGACTTTGCCGAGGGTCTCCTTGGAAGGCATGTAGTTGTTGATGGAATAAACGCTGCAGATGAGCAGGAAGGTTTCCGGGTCCACATTGTTTTTCCTGCAGGCTTCTTCTACAGTCTCGTCCCCGAAACCGAACCTGAGGCCCATCCTAGAGAAGACACCAAGAAGATTGAAATCAATGTCAATGAGGTCCGCAAGTTTCATGGTTGCGGAGAACATGTGCCTTTCTGAATCTCTTGTGGTCATACCGGTGGAATTCTTTGATAATGCTTGAATCCTGTCTTTGTTGGCTTGAGCCACAAAGATAGAGGATTTTTGCGTCAATACGAATAGCCCTTTCATATAGAAAAGTTTTTAACGGGTTACGCTCCCACGCTTCACAGCGCAAGAGCGTTTACAACAATTAAAAGGATCTTAAACTTTCTAACTATATGGCCAATACTTTGGCTGTCCTGTATAAATGAGGGACGGCCTTGGTATCATCTTTCCGACTGCAAAGGTAGGGAAGAACGGTAGGGGGGACAATCATAATATGTTGGTATTCTTGCCAAGCCGTCATACCAACTTTTTGCTGAACTCGTTCCTCAAAGAGGGGCTATGAGTATTTCTTGGGGTAGCGTACGATGATGGAAAGACTTGCTACACCGAAAAGTACGAAAGGGTAGTAAAGGTACTGGATGATGGAAGCTGAAGATATCTGGGCAAGACCGCCCGCCATCAGAAGCTGAGCGCCGTAGGGGATTATCCCCTGTACTATACAGGAGAATGTGTCCAGGATGCTCGCGGTTTTTCTGGGATCGAGACCGTATTTTCCGCTGATGTCCTTCGCTATCTGGCCTGTGGTTATTATGGCAATAGTGTTGTTCGCCGTGCAAAGGTTGGAAAGGCTGACGAGTCCTGCGATGCTGAATTCCGCGCCCCTTTTTCCTTTGATTCCTGCAGTGAGCCCCGATATGATGAAATCCAGTCCTCCGTTTTCGCGGATGATCTCAAGCATTCCTCCGGCGAGCATCGTCACTATGATGAGGTCTCCCATTCCGGCGATTCCGCTGCCGGTGGCTTCAAGGAAACCGATCCATGAGAGGTCTCCGCTGAATATCCCGATCAGGGCGTTCATCAGAATACCTATGACAAGGACCGTGAGGACATTGATTCCGGAGAGCGCCATAATGATGATCGAAAGGTATGGGACGAGTTTCAGTATGCTGATTTCCCCGATCTGGGGTGCGGTGTCGACACCAAGGCCCATTATGATGTAGATGGCGGTGACAATGACTGCCGCTGGACCCGCAATCCAGATGTTGGCCTTGAATTTGTCGGCCATTGAACACCCTTGGCTCCTTGTCGCAGCTATAGTTGTGTCCGAAATGAAAGACAGGTTGTCCCCGAAGAATGCGCCACCTACGGCTATCGCTGTGACCATGGGAACTGACAGTCCGGTCTGGGAGGCGATTCCTGTCGCAATGGGGACGAGAGCCACAATTGTTCCGACAGATGTGCCGATGGACATGGAAATGAAGCATGCTGCGAGAAAGAGACCGGCAAGAATCAGTTTCTCCGGGAGAATCATAAGGGTGAGGTTCACCGTCGCCTCAATTGATCCGATGGCTTTTGCAGTCGATGCGAAAGCTCCTGCCAGCACGAATATCCATATCATCAGAAGGACATTCGGGTTACCGGCTCCCTTTGAGAAGGTGTTCACTCTTTCCTCAAGGCTTCCTTTGGAAATGAGCGCCGCATACAGGGAGGAGATGAGGAAAGCAGCAGCTACAGGAACCTTGTAGAAGTCCTTGGCGATTATGGATGAAAGGAGGTATACCAGCAGGAATACTATCAGCGGGCTCAGGGAGAGCCAGCCTCCAATGGTCCTTTTCCTGTCTGTCGGGGAAGATTCTGTTGCCATGGGGAATCAATTGAAGTCCGTCGGGCAGCAAAGTTACACAAAAAGAGTAACTTTGCCGAAGAAAGAAACAATTCCGCTCATGCATAATAGGGATAAAGATGCACAAATGCCCCTTGGGAAAGAAGAAGCCAGGCTTCTTCTCCACGCATGTTGTGCTCCTTGCTCCGGAGCGATAATAGAAGCTCTGGTGAAAGAGGGGATACGGCCGGCTGTTTTCTTCAGCAATTCCAACATCGTTCCTTCGTCAGAATATGATCTGCGGCGGGATGAGTGCAGACGTTATTGCGATAAATACGGACTGGATTTCATTGAGGATGAGTATTCGCACGATGATTGGAGAGTAATTGCTTCCGGTCATGAAAACGACCCTGAGAGGGGAGAGAGGTGTATGCAGTGTTTCCGCTTCCGTCTTCACAGGGCTGCAAGGTATGCACACCGGAACGGCTACAATGTCCTTGCGACGACCTTGGCTTCTTCAAGGTGGAAAGACCTTTCCCAGGTGAATCCTGCCGGTGAATGGGCGTGCAGTCTTTTCCCTTGTCTGAGGTGGTGGCCACGCAACTGGCGAAAGGGCGGGCTGCAACAGCGCCGGGGAGAAATAATCCGTGAGCAGGGCTTCTATAATCAGAACTACTGCGGCTGCGAATTCAGTCTCGCCTCTTCCCGTGCTGCAGGTTCTTCAATATCTTGTGAAATTAACAGTTCTGTGTATAATGATCCGGAAATCTGACTTTTTGGAAATATTTGTGGCAGTCGTCTGCCTGTTCGCATTCTGCGCATTATCTTCCGCCCAGAATCTTACTGTGGCCTCCTACAATATCCGTTACGAAAATGACGGAGACTACAATAGGGGCAACGGTTGGGATGCGAGATACCCATGGATCTGCTCATTCATACGTTTTGAGGATCCCGACATCTTCGGCAGTCAGGAGGTCCTCAAGGACCAGCTCTCTGACATGCAGAGCCTTCTCCCGTCATATTCTGTGGTGGGGGTCGGACGTGATGACGGGGTGGACGAGGGCGAATTCGAACCGATATTCTTCAAGAAGGACCGTTTCCGTCTTCTGGACAAGGGTTGGTTCTGGCTGGCCGAAGACCCTACAAAGCC
>DBWN01000172.1:33290-39492 GCA_002308935.1 Bacteroidales bacterium UBA1237
AATGTCGATCAGACCAATGAAATATACACCACCTTCACTGCTTCCGGAATATTGGCCGATTCTTTTGAGACTGCCCTGGACAAGTATGCTCCCAACGGAACTGTGAATTCCTTTGATCCGAATCTTTTCTCATCCAGCAGAATTGACCACGTGTTCGTGAGTCCTTCAGTCAAGGTTCACAATTACGCTGTGTTCACTGAAACATACAGGGCTCCCATTAAATTGGGCGGATCCACGTCAGAAAAGAAGTCTGACTTCCCTCAGGAAATCAGTTTCGAGAAGAATATCGCGAAAACGCTATCAGACCACTTCCCCGTAATCATCAAGGTTACCTTATAGTGGTCAAAAGGGAACTCAGAAAGGTTTCTGTACCGGGTTCTCGCTGCACAGATAATCGAAACGGTCAGTATGCCATGTCCATGAGTGAAGAATACCCGTGGAATCTTTCAGCGTAAAGGCCTGCCTGAAAATCCTTCCTCCTCCAAGTCCTTCACCGGCGGAGACGATTTCACCGATGGGTGTCCAATCTCCGCTTCTGTATTCCAGCACGAAAAGAGCGATCCCGTCATCTCCGTCGTTCACCGCTATCAGGAATTCTGGGTATCCGTCATCAGTGAAATCATGGATTCCCAGCATGTAGCGGTTGCTTTTCTTCTCCAATGGATTGAACCCGATCTTGGGATAAGAGGCATCGGAGGAGGGCATTGTAAGCGCTCCTTCCGAAAATACCAGGGACCTTTTTCCTTCGGAATCCTCAATCGCTATATGCGTACTCCCGTTGAACCAGAGGCATACCGCGGTGAAAGAATTTTCCCCGATCGAGAATCTTAGTCCTGCTCCACTTTCTCCGTTCTGATTGTATGAGAATGTTGAAAAGCTGTCCATCCCCTTGATGAATTCGTCTTTCGGGGATACGGCACCGATAGTCGCGGCCTTAGCGGATTTCCCGAGGAACTCACTGATCGTGTAGTCTTCTCCGGAAAGAGTCTTGTCTTGGGAGAAAGTCTTCCTCAAGGTGGGATCATACAGAACGAGGGCGATGGCGACAAGTATGATTATGGAGGTGATTATGGGGAATTTCTTCTTCATCATTTTTCTCTTATACAGAAACAAAGGTATGTATAAAGGAACATTGTTGCAAATTGTGTCATGGCCATGGCCGGGATACCTATTACATAATTATAATATGAAGGCGGTTTTTGGGAAAGCTGAAATTTTAAAATTCTTGTCGAATTTCTTTAAAAATATATTGTTATTCGATAAATATTGCTATTTTTGCATCAGGGTAATAAAAGAGGTGATCCTTTATGCTCACAGGCCAGACATGAGATCTTTTGCAGAAATATCGATTTTTTCAGCAAAAACTATTGCGAATAAGAAAAAACTGTTTACCTTTGCAGTGTATTAATAAACTAATACACCATAACAATTAATATAATCATCAATAATTCACCGCTTTTGCGGGAGGAGGTATTATGAAGACTATATCAACACTCAAGAACGAGGCCCGTTTGGCCCTCAGGGGAAATTGGGGGACTGCCGCTATTGCTGCGGTATTGTTCGCCATAATAATGGGTGCCACCAATGGTGCGCCGGCTCTTGGATTCTTTTTCCTCGCGGTTCCGATTGAATTCGGTTATGTGACAGCATTCAGAAAAATGCTCCACGGTAATTCGGACGTTATAGACAATACGGCTTCAGCGGCTTTTGAAAACTATACACATAAGGTCGGTACCGGAGCTCTTCGCTGGCTCTATGTGTTCCTGTTCACACTACTTCTTATCATACCGGGGATAATCAAATCCCTTTCTTATGCACTGGTTCCTTACATCCTTGAGGACAATCCTGCCCTTACTTCAACTGAGACGCTCAGGCTGTCTGCAGATATGATGAGGGGACACAAGGGACGCCTTTTCGGCCTGTATCTGAGTTTCATCGGATGGTGGTTCCTCTGCCTGTTCACTTTGGGTATAGGATTCTTCTTCCTGCAGCCCTTCGTGAAGACTACAGTGGCCGCTTTCTATGAGGATGTGAAGGAGAACTATAATCCTGATCCCTATCTTGTTTAGACCACTTTCTTTGGCAAGGGAATTGTATAATGATTCGCCGGGTCCGGAAGGACCCCTGACTAATAAAGCTTAGTTTATGCTGATTCAACTCGAAGACATCAACAAGACGTACAACAACGGGCAACCGCTCCATGTCCTCAAAGGCGTAAACCTTTCTATTGAAAAGGGAGAGTTCGTCTCTATCATGGGCGCATCCGGATCCGGCAAATCAACCCTTCTTAACATTCTGGGGATCCTGGACAATTATGATTCGGGCAACTACTATCTCGCAGGGAAGCTCATCAAGGATCTCTCTGAGACTCAAGCCGCGGATTACCGCAACCGTATGATCGGTTTCATTTTCCAGTCCTACAATCTGATCGGCTTCAAGACGGCTGTCGAGAATGTGGAACTTCCGCTTTTCTATCAGGGAGTCCCTCGTCGTAAACGCCACGATATGGCCATGGAGTATCTGGAAAAGCTAGGGCTCAAGGAATGGGCAGGTCACTATCCTAACGAAATGTCCGGAGGACAGAAGCAGAGGGTCGCTATAGCTAGGGCACTCATTACCAAACCGCAGATCATTCTTGCGGACGAACCTACCGGTGCGCTTGATTCCAAGACCAGTGTTGACATCATGAATCTGCTTTCCACGCTTAATAAAGAGGAGCAGATGACCATAATCGTCGTCACCCATGAAAGCGGAGTGGCCAATGTGACGAACAAGATAGTCCATATCCGCGATGGCGTCATCGGAGAGATCGAACAGAACGTCCGTCATGACTCTTCTCCATTCGGAACGGATGGCATCATGAAATAATCCATTTCCATGCGCGACACTTTCCACGAAATATTCTCCACTCTCAAGCAGAACAAACTGCGGACAGCCCTTACAGGCTTTTCCGTGGCTTGGGGCATATTCCTTCTGATCGCCCTTCTGGGAGCCGGAAACGGGGTGCTCAATGCGCTTCTTGGCAATACCGAGATGATGGATTCATCAATGAATATGTATGCCCAGAGCACGAGCAAACCCTATGGCGGATACGAAAAGAACAGGTACATCACATTCGATGAAAGAGATGTGGACATTCTCCGTGATGAATCGGTGTTCGAGATGGTGGACGACGTCAGTCCGATGATCAGCCAGTTTGATTCCCTTTACGTAGGTGATTACTATACTAACAGCTTCATTACCGGCGCTTATCCGATACTGAAGGATATCAATAAGATAGAACTGATTTCCGGACGATTCATCAATTCAACCGATATAAAGGAGAACCGTAAATCCATCGTTATCGGTTCAACTGATGCCGAGTCCATACTCGGGAAAGGCAGAAAGTTGTCTGAGCTGGTAGGCACCTGGGTAAGATTGGGCTCTTTTTCATATAAAGTTGTCGGAGTGTACAAGTCGGACGAGAGCATGGGGGCTTCCTATGCCACGGTTTATGTCCCGTTCACGACTTTGGCCATGATATATGTGATGGGTAATGACATTCCCCGGATTCTCTTTTCTTTCCATGGTATGGAAACTGAAGAGGAATCAGAAGCCTTCGAGGACAAATACCTCAGGATAGTGAACAATAACCACTATGCTGCACCTGATGACAAGAGTACGGTGTATTTTTACAACCGTCTTCAGTCAAGCCGCCAGATGGGGAGGGTCGTGAAGATCATCCGGACATCACTTTGGATATTGGGCCTGCTTTGCCTTATCAGCGGAATAGTCGGTATCTCCAATATCATGCTGATAACCGTTAAGGAAAGGACGCATGAGTTCGGCATCCGCAAGGCCATAGGGGCCAAGCCGATGTCCATATTGAAACTTATCATTGCGGAGAGTATTGTCATTACGGCGTTCTTCGGATACATAGGAATGGTTCTGGGTCTTGCTGCCAACCAGATAATGGACTTTACGATGTCGGACAAACCTATTGACGCAGGAATAGCGCAGGTTACGATGTTCGTAAACCCTTATGTAGGGATTGACGTGGCGGTCAAGGCCACCATCCTTCTTATTGTCGCAGGTACTCTTGCAGGAATGATTCCTGCTTGGAAGGCCAGCAAAGTCAAACCGATTGAAGCACTGAGGGCGGAACGATGAAAGGATGGGCCAAATACTTTGACGTGGACAGGTTCCGTGAGATCTACGAGACTCTGATCCGCAACAAGAGCCGTTCAATATTGACCGGTTTCGGAGTCTTCTGGGGCATTTTCATGCTGCTTTTCATGATGGGAGGCGGCCAAGGAGTGAAGGACCTTATCCAGGTGGAGCTTCAGGGGTTCGCGACCAATTCCGGGTTTATCGTTCCGATGGAGACTTCGCTCCCTTATCAGGGGTTCAGGAGCGGAAGGACATGGACGGTGACAATGGATGACATCGAACGTCTGAAGCGTGGCATCCCGGAGATCGCCACCGTCACCGGGAACCTTTCCGTTTGGGGAGGAAACGCCACTTATGAAGAAAAGACTTCCTCTTGTCAAGGCAGGGGAGTGTCACCTGATTATGCGGATATTGAACAGCCCCTTCTCAAATACGGCCGTTACATCAATTCAGTGGATCTCCTCCAGGAAAGGAAAGTATGCGTAATCGGAAAGAGGGTATACCGTGACCTGTTTGAAGACGGGGAAGATCCGTGCGGAAAGTTCATACAGATGCAGGGAATGTATTTCCAGGTGGTGGGAGTGGATTTCTCCAGCGGTAACATAAGCATCAACGGCTCCGTCGACGAGTCGGTTACAATCCCGATGTCCGTCCTGCAGAGGCTCTATAACCGTGGAAAAGAAGTTGACCTTATCTGTATCGTGGCCAAGCCCGGATGCAAGATAAAGGATATTCTCACCAAGGCGAAACCGATTCTCGCCAAGGAACATTTCTTCTCTCCCGATGATCCCAAGGCCATGTATAGTGTGAACCTCGAGGAGCTGTTCAGCATAATGGACAATCTTTTCAAGGGCGTGAGCCTCCTTATATGGATTGTGGGATTCGGAACATTGTTGGCGGCTTCCATCGGAGTTTCGAATATCATGATGGTTACAGTCAAAGAGAGGACGACTGAAATTGGGATCAGGCGCGCAATCGGAGCGACTCCCTCAATGATCCTCTCCCAGATAATGCTCGAAAGCGTTATCCTTACCATAGTCTCAGGAATGATGGGAATACTCCTTTCAGTGGGCGCTCTCTCAATAGCGGAGAACGTGGCGAGTGCATCTGCCGGAGTTCCGATAGGATTCCAACTGAAGTTCTCAACAGCGATGCTGGCTCTTATAATACTGATGATTCTGGGTCTTCTTGCCGGTCTCGCTCCGGCGCTGAGGGCGATGGATATCAAACCGGTCGATGCAATGAGAGAAGAATAGTGTTACCAATAAACAAGGAAAATAGAAAATCGTCATATGAAGAAGTTTAAAACAATCATCGTCGTATCGTTGCTTGCGATACTGTTCCTCGGAACCTTCGTCTATCTGTACCAGAGATCGAAACCCAAGGAGATTCATTACGAAGAACTCGTCCCTTCTTTCAAGGACGTTCAGAGGACAGCTGTCGTCACTGGAAAGATCATTCCCAGAAACGAAGTGAATGTCAAGCCTCAGATCAGCGGAATCATTTCCGAAATATATAAGGAGGCTGGACAGCAGGTGACCGAGGGTGAGGTGATAGCGAAGGTGAAGGTCATCCCTGAGATGAGTTCACTCAGCTCCGCCCAGAGCCGTCTTCGTCTTGCTGAAATGAATCTCAAGCAGGCCCAGACCAACTATGACAGGGAGAAGGCGCTGTATGACAGGCAGCTTGTAAGCGCTGAAGAGTATGATCAGGTCCGCCAGGCTCTGAATCAGGCCAAAGAGGAGTATGCCGCTGCAGAAGAGTCTCTTGAGGTTGTAAGGGACGGTGTCTCGAAAAGGAACGCCTCATCCAGCTCAACTCTCATCCGTTCGACGATTTCAGGACTGATCCTCGATGTCCCTGTGAAAGTCGGAAACTCGGTCATCCTGAGCAATACTTTCAACGACGGAACCACGATCGCCACGGTGGCGAACATGAACGATCTGATCTTCGACGGCAATGTTGACGAAACTGAGGTCGGAAGGCTTTCCGAGGGTATGCCTGTCGTCATAAAGATAGGTGCTCTTCAGGATTATTCCTTCGATGCCACTCT
>DBWN01000172.1:39537-45550 GCA_002308935.1 Bacteroidales bacterium UBA1237
GCTGTCGCTGTCCCTTCTGATGCCATGATACGTTCCGGTTACAGTGCCAATGCTGAAATAGTTCTTCAGAAAGTTGAAGGTGTGCTTACCGTTCCTGAAAGCGCAGTCGTCTTTGAGGGTGATTCCACTTATGTTTACCTTGTCAATGGCAAGGAGTACACCAAGAAGATCATCTCAACAGGTCTTAGTGATGGTGTGAATATCGAAGTGAAGAGCGGACTGAAGGAGAGTGACCGTGTCCGTGGGAACCAGATAATCGAATAAAGGCCTACAGTATGAAACTTTTCAATAAAATGCTCCTTTCCGCCTTCGGTGGGATCCTTCTGGGGCTCGTCCCTTCACAGGCCCAGACTCCCTGGACGCTCAGGGAGTGCATAAGATATGCTCTGGAGCACAATATAACAGTCCAACAGAGACAGATCAGCGTCCAGCAAAGCGAGATAGATCTCAACACTTCCCAGAACAGCCGTCTTCCCAGTGTGGGTTCGAGTGTATCGCAGAACTTCTCGTTCGGTAGGGGACTTACCGCCGACAACACTTATGAGAACACCAACACTACAAGTACAGGATTCAGCTTGGGAGTTGACGTGCCGGTTTTCCAGGGATTCAACATAAAGAACAATATTCTTATGAACAAGTTGAATCTTGAAGCCGCTACCAGAGATCTCGAGAAAGCTAAAGATGACATCAGGGTCGCTGTAGCCCAGGCATATGTCCAGATTCTCTACAATATGGAGATCCTGGATGTCGCTGAGGCCCGGATTGAGATAGATTCCCTTCAGGTGGAAAGACTTGAGCTGATGCTGCAGAACGGCAAGACAAGTGCTGCTGAAGTGGCTCAGCAGAAAGCGTCACTGGCCCAATCCAAATATCAGAAGATTCAGGCTTCGAACAACCTCAACATATCTCTTCTGGACTTGAGCCAGCTCCTTGAACTTCCTTCACCGGAAGGGTTCTCAATAGTAAGGCCAACCCCGTCCGCTATGGAACCCCGTCTTCTTGACAGTGCAGAGGATATTTACCAGAGCGCTGTAGCTGTCAAGCCTGCAATACTCGCGGAGCAGACCAGGCTCGACGTTGCTTCCACCAGGATCAATATGGCAAAGAACAGTATACT
This sequence comes from Bacteroidales bacterium UBA1237, assembly GCA_002308935.1. Classification (GTDB taxonomy): domain Bacteria; phylum Bacteroidota; class Bacteroidia; order Bacteroidales; family UBA932; genus Cryptobacteroides. Next base: position 40,655 of record DBWN01000172.1, read on the forward strand.
TCCGACAATAAGTCTGAGCGGGGGCCTCGGCACCAATTACTATACGGCTTCAAAGCACCCGTCAAGTTCATTCTCTTCTCAGATCAAGAACAACTTCAGCCAATATGTCGGTCTTTCATTGAGTTTACCGATATTCAGCAGATTCCAGAACCGCAACAGCATCCGTACTGCGAACCTCAACTACAGAACTCAGGAACTGCAGTTGGAGAACACCAAGAAATCACTCTACAAGGAAATCCAGCAGGCGTATTACAATGCTCTTGCTTCCCAGGAGAAATATTTCAGCAGTTCACAGGTATTGGAGAGCTCTCGTCAGGCATTTGAACTGGTGAGCGCCAAATACGAAAACGGCAAGGCCAATATAACCGAGTTCAACGAGTCGAAGAACAATTATACAAAAGCGCAGTCGGATTTCGTGCAGGCTCAGTATGAGAATCTGTTCCAGACCAGGATACTTGACTTCTATAAGGGAATGGAAATAGATTTCTGACAAGTCAGATATCCGAAACTTGTAATGAACATAACGAATACGGACCTCCGACAGGGGGTCCGTACTGGTTAGTGCAAATAGTAAACGGGAACTTGTTCTTTGGACTATTCTCCGTCCGGGACTATGGCGTTTTTGTCATAGCGATGAATCTTTACAGATGAAGAAAGGACGTTATATCCGTTTTCTGCAAGGCTCACCAATGCATGTTCTCCTGCGATTACTTCAACCGGAGCTATGAAAGATATCTTCTTGCTGATTCCCTCGCAGATATCGGGAATGAGTGCATTGTTTCCGGTAAGGATTATGACGTCAACCCGCCCATCGACGGTGGCGCTTATCCCTGCGATATACTTTGCGACATTAAGGCAGAAAGCTTTCAGGAAAACCTTGCAATCCTCGTTACCATCTTTCGCCTTCTTTGACAGCTCTTCCATATCATTCGTCCCGAAGTATGCTACGGCACCACCTCCTCCAAGAATCTTCTTCTTGATGTCGGATTCAGTGTATTTGCCGCTGAAACACATTTCTACGAGGGGGAATGCCGGACAAGTCCCGGCTCTTTCCTGTGTGAAAGGGCCGTCTCCTCCAAGACCGTTATTGGTGTCGATGACTTCACCGTTCTTGTGGAGAGTGACCGTGATTCCGTTACCCAGATGTGCCACTATCGCAGTGATGTCATTCTCCTTATGGGAAATCTTCTTAAGGTACTCCTTGACGGCCGCTCTGGAATTCAGAGCATGGAAGAATGCTCTGCGGGGGAATTCCGGAAGCCCGCCGATTCTGCACTCAGGAAGCATCTCGTCAGCCATCGGAGGATCGGCGATATATGCTTGACACAGACCGAATGGTGAAGAGATTTTCTGATCGTTCCGGACTTCGTTGATCAGATATGCCAGCTCATCAGCGACAACAGCGCTAAGGTTGCAGGCGTGGACTCCGTCCCTGCAGGTCATAAGGACATCCCTCATGTCCCTGTTGACTTTGTATACGCCTGTCCTGACGGGAGCGAAAAGTCCTCCTCTTGCCATTATGATATCGATGTCAAGGGGATTTATTTCACGCTTTTCCAGAACGTCAAGAATGGCTTCACGCCTCATCTGGTCCTGGTCCATGACATTGGCGAATTGTGCAAGTTCGTGGGCAGCGTGGGTTATCCTCTGTTCAAAGACCGTTACTCCGTCCTTATAGTATCCGACATTTGTCGTGGTGGTTCCTGTGTCAATGGCAAGTACGTTGCCTTTGGGTGTTTCGTTCATTTCAGTACAAGTCTTTTTTGACGGTGCGAATGTAAATCATTTTTTCCGTCCGGTGAAATAAAAGTGGCAAACCTCCCTCATGGGGGACTTCCGGAGAATGGACGTGGCAAGATGCTCATATTTTTGGTGAAATCATCCTTCGACCGCTTCTTCAAGGGATACGAATTCGTATCCTTTGCCTCTTAACAGAGTGATAAGCTCGGGGAGCCTCCGGTAGAACTTGTCTGTCCTGGAATCTTCCGTCCCAAGATGAATCAGCATTATGTTGCCGTTAAGCCCGTTTTCCCTTGTGCTCTCGAATTCCAGCACCTTCTCCATTATGAAATCCGATGAATAGTAGCTTGACATGTCAGGAGTGGTGTAGTCTCCATTGGTGTATGTCCCGGAAGTGTAGTTCACGATCTGCAACCCCATATCTTTGGCCCACGACGATATCACGGAGTTGTAATACTCGTATGGTGGCATGAAATACCTCGCTTTCTGGGGCGATACCCCGGCTCTTTGCAGAAGGTTGTAGCTCTTGAGGATATCCTGCTGGAATTCCTCCTTGGTTACCAGCAGAGTGTTCCTGTCCTCCCAGGGGGCATACAGAAGATGCCCATAACTGTGGCTGCCAAGGTAATGTCCCTCTTTCACTATACGCTGAACCACTTCCGGGAATTTCTCGAAGAATTCCCCAGTGAAAAAGAAACTCCCTTTGATCCCGTATTCGGACAAGGTGGAAAGTATGCTGTCCGCCCCGTCACATTTGTCGGCAGCCGTGAAGACAAGACTGATCCTTTTCTTTGAGGGATCCGTCTGTACTATGCCACCCTGATAGTATACGTTCTTGTCAGAGCCTATGGAAGAATCTCTCCACTGTGCGCCTTCTTTCTGATAAGCGGAAAGAGGGAAAGTGAGCGATGCCGTCCCGTCCATGGTGGGTTCGTTCGTTGAGTAGTCATGGGTGCTGTCATGGTATACCATCCTTCCGGGCTGGAACTCCTCATAATTGGTTCCGCCCTCAGTGCTTATGCCGATGAGCCCTCCGAAGATGGTGTCATATACAGGACCGTCAACCAGACCACCTGTGGTGTTCCCCATGGAGTAATTGATGATGTAGGAATGAGGCTGTCGGGGAAAATTGCCTCCTTTGGGAAGTTCCACGATCATGCTGATTCCCCAAGGGTTGCATCCGAGCAGCCAGTCCCTGAGGGCTCCTTCCATCTCTTCGTAGGTCTTGTCTCCTGTTATCTGCCTGTAGAGAATGCATTGCGTGAGCATAGCGGTCGTCAGGTTGTTCGAACACCATATGGAGGGGATGCCGTTTAAGAAAGGACTGTCCTTGCCCCGTTCGTATGTCTTCCGGATTCCTTCCCTGAGGAAGGAGACGAACTCTCCACCGACGGCTCCCTGCTCTTTGGCCAGCAGTACGTGGCCCATGTTCATGAAAGGATACCACTGATAGTGTCTTGCTGTGTCGGCGCCCATCCATGGAGTGGTCTGCTCCTGCCTTCCGTAATGGATCGCCATTGAACGGTACATCCTGTTGCCGGTTGAGCGGAAAAGTTCCATCGCGCCCAGTTCCATGTCGTCGGTCCAGTTGCCTTCTTCGTAGATGTAAGGAGAAACAACTGATACTGTCTGGCATACTCCGGGATTATCCAGTCCGACCTGGAAAGCATCCGCGGCTTTCGCTGCGATTTTCTTGGAGAACTCAGGATAAAAAGGTTCCAGAATCCTGGCTCCGTATGCGAAGTCCGAAGCGAATTTCCCGGCGGTGCTCGCTATGCCGGTGGTCTCGTTCATGAACTTGCCCCTTTGTTGGGGCTCACCGGTACAGAAATAGACCGGTCTCTCCATACCTTTGCCCCAGCCGTAGTCGGCCTGGTCATCACTGGGAACTCTCATTCCTACATGGTCACGGTCATCGGCAAGCTGATTGTACAGTTCACCCTTTTCCGGGTTCATCCTGTCAAGCCAGTCCAGGCCCCAGTATATTTCATCGACGATGTCCGGTATGCCGTTGGAACCCGGTGTGCCGTCGGCTTTGTAGAAGTCGGTGAAGGAGCCGGGATTGCTTTCGTAGGCGTACATCATCTGGTATATGGCATTTGCCGTAGTTGTGGTGTACTGGAGGCAGTCCGAAGCGTCGTGCCAGCCTCCTCTGACGTCAAGGTGCTGTCCGCTCTTAGTCGGATGGTACACTATTATCGCATCCTTGGTATGGCAACTGTCCCTGAAGAAAGGGTTCCATCCGCATCTCTGCTGCCTCATGTAGTTCAGCACGAAATCCGCACTTCCGTCATAAGCGTGACTTGAAATCGGGAAAAGGTCTGAAGTGACCCTTGTCCCTTCCGAAGTGTTCACCTCCATCCGGTAGGCGCCTTCTGTTTCAAGGGCGGAAAAGTTGAGCCTGAATGTGGCGTCCATGTTCTGCAGAGAACCGGTCGCCCGGATGTCCCCGGGTGCGCTCTTGTAGACCGTCTTTCCGGAATAGGCGTCAATGATGCTGAAGGAGTCTACGGATATCTTCTCGTTGCTCATCAGGACAGCGACTTTCGATGAGGATGGGAGATACCCCAACTGATTCATTCTTATCCATTGGCCGGCCATCGCCTTTTTGACGGGAAGGACCATGAGGATGGTACAGGTGAGCAGATATGCTGCGGCAGTAAGGAAGATTCTGGCTTTCATGGACTGGGATTTTATTCTTAAGGCGCTGTCGGATACCTCGAAGCGTCCTCGGGAGTTATTGCCCGGATGACCCGGCAAGGATTTCCGGCGGCGAGTACACCGGAAGGGATGTCTTTGGTGACCACGGAGCCACCGCCGATTACGCTCCCGCTGCCTATTGTTACGCCGGGCATGACTTTCACGCCGCCACCGATCCAGACGTTGTCTCCAATGGTGATAGGGAGGGCGTATTCAAGCATGTCATTTCTGGTCTTGACATCAAGGGCGTGACCGGCAGTATAAAATCCGCACTGAGGAGCGATGAACACGTTTCTGCCGATAGTGACAAGGGCTTCGTCAAGGATGACACAGTCCATGTTGATGAAGGAATCATCCCCGATGGCGATGTTCGATCCGTAGTCGAAAAAGAACGGAGGGACGATTATGACATTCTTCCCTAATTTCCCGATCGCCTTTTCGAGAAGCGCCTTCTGT
>DBWN01000012.1:0-757 GCA_002308935.1 Bacteroidales bacterium UBA1237
CAGTGGTCATCAGCGCAGACGTCGAAGTTCTTGTGGTCATCATGGTCGAACCACTTTATGTACTCTGATACCGGTCCCTCCGGACTGTCTTCCGCCCGGAAGTCCTTTGACAGTCTGGTCACCATATAAGGCAGGCTGGAAAGGTCCTTGGCATCCTGGGGATCAATCTTAAAGGAGCGGTTCTTCCTTGCTGAAATCTGTGACATCACCCACGAACGTGAAATCACCGCATGAGTACAGAGGTATTCCATTGTGGCGGAGGACTTCATTTCAGAAGAAATCACGCTGAGAAGGTAGTCCTCCACTCCAATGACATTCACTGCCTGGACTTTCCCTCCCTCGACAATGAATTTCAGGGATCCGGCGAACTTCTGGGTGAGTTTCCTCTCCCAATGGAAATCTATACCTATCGTGACCCCATACAGAATGAACGTGGGTTCAGCGAATATGGTCGAAGCAGTCTGGGCGTCGAAAAGCAGGGAGTCATACAAAGCGCCATTGTAATCTATCTTTCCCTCCCTGTAAGAGACTTTCTGCGGACCTGCACCGTCGGAGATGATTTCGAATTCTATCTCCTGTCCGGACATGATTCCCACCTGGAGAGTGGGCTGAGTCCTGGTCAGTCTCCAGATGACCATATCCTCAGTCTCCTGCGAAAGTGTCACTTCATCCAGAAGGTCTGTCAGAAGAGCCGTATCCAGTTTGCGGTAGTCCTCTTCCACCGGGCACACGAAATATCCCGCCATGTCCGCACATC
>DBWN01000012.1:836-7414 GCA_002308935.1 Bacteroidales bacterium UBA1237
AATGAGGCAAGCCCATGGGTGTTGCCCTCGGGACGCTTACCCTCGCCCTTATACCATGTGAAAAGGTTGAATTTTGGTTCACTCTCCCCTTCTTCTGCAGGATATGCGTCCAGAAGACGGTAGAACATCTTCGCCATTGACTTTGAAGTCCTTGAACGGAGGAAGAAAACTCCTCTGGCGAAATGCTTGTAATGGTACAGCTGGGCCTCCTGGACAGATGATACATATGAGAGGTCCGCTTCCATATCCGCAGGAAGAGTGACAGTTTCCGTACCATCCGGGACTCCGCTGTCTGAGGGCAACCTGTCTAGGAGACGGTCCGCTTCCCTCTCCAGAGGGAGAACTCCTCTCTGGCAAGCCTGGAAATGGAAATGATCAGGAGCGGAAGCACCGCACTTGGGGCCGTTGTAGAAAAAGGTGAACCCGGGATAATGATGCGCCAGATCCGCCATGTCCACGTAGTTGTTCCAGATGGACTGGGCGGTATGCACATCACGTATCACCACGAGATGCCTCTGGAAGATAGGATACGGATTTACCACTATCTGGTATTCCCTGCCTTTGCGTCCTTCGAACTTGAGTGAAGTCTGTTCTTTGGGACGGTTCTCTTCACAAAGGAAGCATGGTCTGGAACTGATGGCCGAGTCGTCAACATCCGCAGAAGTGGATATTATCCTCCCGGGGTTATGCTGGATGGTCACTTTCAGGCCTCTGACGTCGAGAGAACGTCTTTTGGCTCCTTTTATCGCACGGTAGTTGGACGAACATAAGGGCCAGACGGAAAGCTGGTCCTTGAAGAATTTTTCGATAGCGGGAATATTGTCTGGCATAACCTTAAAGCAGAGCTTCCAGGGTCTTCTCTATCCTGGCGAACTCTCCTTCAAAGTTAGGAGTTAATACGTTATTTCCCAAACTTTCTTTTATTTCTTGCGGGGTCCACCAACGGCCTTCCGTAACCTCCTCTCCATCAGGTTTCGGCTCGAAATTCCCCACTGCGGCGAAGACGTGGACAAGCTCCCTCTCCCTTATTCCTTCAAAGACATAAGTGAGCACCGGAACAGGATTGAAATCATACAGGCCCAGTTCTTCTTCCGCTTCACGGTAAAGCGCTTCATTGACGAACTCACCATAGCTCACATGACCTCCTACGGCAGTATCCCAATAGCCGGGAAGAAGATCCTTCTTCATTGACCTTTTCTGCAGATAAATCCTTCCTTCCCTGTCCACCAGATGAAGATGGACAACAGGATGAAGGAGCATGGATCCGCCATGAAGATAACTCCTCGAAGCTTGCCCGATCACAAGCCCGTCGGGTTTCACGACAGGTATCATCTCCACCGACTTCACCGCCTCAGGAGCGGGATTGAGGTAAGATGGCTTGGGGAGAAGAGGAGCGATCCCCACAGGGTAGATGAGCTCTGACATGGACTGGCTATAATGAGAACAGTATCAGCATCTGAGCCGCCAACACCCGCAAGAACATCGTCAATGGATACACGGTCGCATAATTGACGGAAGTGTAATCAGTTCCGTACATGCCCTGAGAGAAAGCCAAGACAGGAGGGTTGGTAGTACCTCCGGACACAAGACCGCAGATCTGGTAGAAGTTCAGATGCAGGAACACTCTGGATATGATTATGATGATGGACACCGGTATCAAGGTTATCAACGCTCCGTATAATATCCACCAGTAACCTCCTCCGACGATGCTCTCGATAAAGCCTTGTCCGGCTCCGAGTCCTACTGCCGCCATGAAGAACGAAATACCGATTTCACGCAGCATCATATTGGCGCTGTGGGTAGTGTAAGTGGTGATTTTCCACTTCGGTCCGAAGTAACCCAGAAGAATGGAGACGATGAGAGGTCCACCGGCAAGTCCGAGCTTGACAGGCTGAGGTACTCCGGGGAAACGGATAGGTAAGCTACCCAGCAATACTCCAAGTACGATACCGAAAAAGATCGGCACAAGGTTGGGATGGGACAGGCTTTCGGTCTTGTTGCCCACAATCTTGGCGACGTCATCAATATTGGAAGGGGTTCCCACTACCTGAATGGCGTCTCCCATCTGGAGGAGAAGTCCAGGACGCGCAACGAGTTCGACACCGGCCCTGATGACCCTTGTAACCGTAACATTATGGTTCCTGCGGATACCCAGCGAGCCGAGCTTGATGCCTGTAAGACTGGATTTCGTTATGGTCAGCCTTCTGGTCACCATGTGTTCATCCATCTTCTGCCAATCAGACACATGCATCGGAATCTCCTCTCCGAAGATTATCCTGACGGTATCAACGTCTGAAGGATATGTGACGATGAGAAGCTTGTCACCTTGGTTGAAAACTGTATCCGGTCCGGGAACGGATATCACGCCGTCATGCATCACCCTTGAAACCACGAATTTGTGTTCACCCGCCTTCACGACATCATAAAGTTTCTTACCGAAGATCGCAGGATTCTGGACCTCACAATGCATGCGCCTTGCTCCTTCAGAGTCGGCATCTTCATGGTCAAGTTCATCCTTCTCCTTATCGAGGTCGATTTTGAAGAATGACTTCGTGGCAATTATAAGGAAGATGACACCGAGCACACCGATAGGGTAAGCGACAGCATAGGCCGTGGCAAGTGAAGATGATGCCTCGGACGCTTCAGCGGCGGAACCTCCTGCAGTCACGATAGCATCAGAAAGGGTCTGCTGTGCGGCACCGAGTCCGGGAGTGTTGGTCACTGCCGCCGACATGACGCCTGTCATAGTCCTCAGGTCCTCACCTGTCACAAAATGGATGGCGACAGTAGTAATCACAGCCAGGAGCACGAGTCCCAAAGCCAGCAGATTCATCTGCACACCGCCCTTCTTGAAAGAATGGAAAAATCCGGGACCGACCTGAAGTCCTATCGAGAAGACGAAAAGGATGAGGCCGAAGTCCTTCATGAACGAAAGGACCGTAGGATCCGACAGAAGTCCGAAATGGCTCAGAAGGATACCGACGAAAAGGATCCAAGTAGAGCCGATTGAAATGCCTTTGATTTTGAAGCGGCCAAGCCACAAGCCAGAGCCTATGACGACCGCGAAAAGCAGTATTGAATGGGCAATGCCCGTACCGAACAGCAATTCTTGCATAGTATATTTCTCAAGGGGTAAAGCCCCGTATTAGTATTCCACTTTCATGCAGAAAGCCTGCTGGCCTTCAACTTTCCCTTCAATGTAGTAGACAAGCCCTCCTTCCGGAGAATCTTCTTTGAAAAGATACAGGTCGACCCTGTCGCCGGGGCGTGTCTCATGATTGAAATTGATTGAGAGAGTCTTCAGAGTCCTTGACGAGGTAACTCCATATTCAATGCAATCCAGTCCCCATACCACATATCTGGCATTGTTGGTGTGACCGAGCAGGTCCACATCCGAATAAGCGATTGTATGTGAGCCGGCATTCAGGGGCTCAACTCCTTTCGGCATCTGGACCTTAGGAGCGGGATCAGTGATGGCCGCATCATGGCATACGGTGCTTTCCGGAATCATCTCGACTATCTCAGCGGTACGGCACATCCTTCTTGAAGCGACATCGAGTATCACCCATGAGCTGGTACCGTTCACTTTCCTCACTCCGTCCTTGGATGAAATTGAAAAGTCCCTCAAATAGAAAGGACCGAAGGGGCCTTTATGCCATGTGGCCACTTCCACATTATCCCTCCAGCAAGGGACATCCACGAAATCAAAGCGCAACCTGGAAAGCACCCATGCCTTGCCCTCAGCCTGGAGTTCGTCGTATCCGAAATGCATTGCCTCAGCTGCCAGATAAGCCATCTCCTGGGCGATATCCATGAATGCGGCAGGCTTCAGCCTCATCTCGCCGTCCACTTCGTAACAGGTGATCCCCTTTTCGAGGACGTACTTGCTGTCTGGTGTAATGTGACCTTTCATCTATTGAACGGAGGAATTATTCCTCTACGCGGCAAAATTACGCATTATCCGCCCGATAGGCAAACACTTTATCGTTAAAACCGCCCCTAGAGTCTTTTCCAAGAAACAACAATGGCCGGAATTCCGAAGAAAACCGGCCACCGTAAAATAAGACTTTACTCCTACAGGCCCAAAACGGATTTGGCTTCGGGGGTAAGGAAAGGAGCCACTTCAGCGAAAGGAAGAGTGAACGAAGGCATTCCTTCGGCATAACTTGCGATCTCGTACTGCTGATAAGTGAACACGAGCCCTTCCGCTGAAGGATAAGGAGTCCATCCGGGAAGAGGAATGATTCCGTCTTCGATGAAAAGGTTCTCCAGAAGATCGCTTTCTGTCATTTCGACCTCCATGTCCTTATAATACTGAAGAAGACCTTTGATCAGAAGAGGCTGGATTTCCTTGGTCGAGGAAGGATCGATCATCGGATCTATACGCTTTCCGGTCTTGCGGTCGAAAGTGATTCCGCCGGCCCCGGTTATTCCGCCATGAGCCCCACCCATATAGATGTAGTTCCTTGAGAAGAAGACCGCATACTTGTCAGTTTCATCGATCTTCTTGAAAGAGTAGTCGTAATCCCATGTCGGGAAATCCTCTACAGCCTGGGTGAATTCCTCTTCAGAGAGTTCATCGTCCGCCATAAGGTATCCTATCCTCTCATCAGCATCATCCTTCGCAGCTTGGGAAAGAGCCTTGAAGGCCTGCTCACGGTAGTAACCCAGAAGGGCATCCGTATCGTTGCGGTCACCTTCGTATGAAGGGAACACCTTCTCATCCTCGTAGGTGGTGATATGGCAAAGCTGGTCATCAAGAATCGAGACCACTTCATTCCTCATCTGGGACTCCGCTCCTTCTTTGGGGGCAGGGAGATCAATATCCATTTTGAGGGAAACGTACTTTGTCGTATCCTCGTAAGAGCGGGTTTCAATTGTAGATGCCTTCCTGCCCTGATTGCAGGAGAGAGCAAGTGCGCAGACTGAAACTGCGACCAATAATGAACAGTTCTTTAACATATGTAATTAATCAAACAGCCTTTGAACCATGTCATCGGCTGAAAACCGGGGCAAAGTTAACACTATTCTGGATTTTGAAGCAGAATTACGGTCAAAACCTTGTCCTGACAGCTGAGTCCACGGATCAAACCCGAGTAATGACGATATGGCAAAACTTTTCGTGAATATCGCACAACATTTCCCGGATAATATGCTCAATTTTGTATCCGGAACGGAACGTCAAACACTGAAAAACCATAATAGTCATGAAAAGAATTCTTCTTATCGCACTCGGACTTATGTCCATGCAGTTCGCTTTCGCCCAGTTCGGGCAGCGCACCCCCACTCCCAACGACACTCTGAAGTCAGTAAGGGTCAACCCTGACGGAAGCGTCACTTTCAGCATCTATGCTCCTAACGCCAATTCCGTAAGCCTCACCGGTGACGTATGGGGCCCCGGTCCCTTCCAGAAAGCCGAAAACGGAGTATGGAGCGCCACTATCCCCCAGATGAACGCAGGAGCAGTCCGCTATGCCTTCAATGTCGACGGTCTCCAGGTGTTCGATCCCAAGTTCTCACGTCTCGGAGAAATCCGTCCTGTCCTGAAACTTGACAAAGGTGAAGACCAGTTCTGGGCTCAGAAGGATGTTCCCCATGGAGCCATTTCAGTAATCTACTACAAATCCTCAACCACCGGGACAACCAGAAGGATGCACGTCTGGACACCTGCAGGATATGTTGCCAAAGGAAAGAAACTTCCCGTTTTCTATCTTATCCACGGAGGCGGTGACAATGACGCATCATGGCCCGGAGTCGGATGTGCCGGAGACATCCTTGACAACCTTATGGCTGAAGGAAAAATGAAGCCCATGATCGTTGTCATGCCTGACGGCAGCATGGACACTGACAAGTTCGTCGATGACCTGAACAACGACATCATGCCTTACATGGCAAAGAACTACAGGATAAAGAAGGGTGCTAAGAATACTGCTCTCGCAGGCCTTTCCATGGGAGGTCTTGAAACCCTCAACTGCTTCCTCGCCCATCCCGACACCTTCGGATACATCAATGTCATGAGCTCAGGTTGGTTCAAGGGCAATGAGGAAATGTACGCCAAGGGCGGTGCCCGTCTCAAAGAAATCGCTTCAACCCTCACAAAGAAATGCAAACTCCTCATTTTCACCATGGGCGGAAAGGAAGACATCGCTTATGAAAACTGCCAGGAGATGCTCAAGTGCTTCGATGAGGTAGCTATTCCTTACGAATACAGCGAGATGCCCGGAGGTCATTCTTGGCACGTATGGCGCCATGACCTGTATCACTTCGCACAGAGGATTTTCAAATAGAGTCCCGACACAATAAATGACAAATACGGGTCGTCCCCAAAGGGCCGATCCGTATTTTGTTTCTGTGGTCAAAGGTCAGTCCCGTTGGCCGTCAGAGTCGATTGTTCTTGCGAGCTTTTCGATATTGAGGCTGCGTGCTGAAGCGTCCACGATATCCTTATAGACGCCACCCTTGCGGTAAAGAGTATCAGGGTCTCCGCTCTGCTCGACTCTTCCTTCCTTAAGAGCGTATACCATCTCGCTGTCGATTATCTGGGAGATGGAATGCGAAATGATTATCACAGTACGGTC
>DBWN01000171.1 GCA_002308935.1 Bacteroidales bacterium UBA1237
ACTTCACCCTTGCGCTCGGCCATGACCTGTGTCCTGGAATCAACGCAGACTGTCTCCTCGAGTCCGGTTCCGACGATAGGGGATTCCGGATTGAGAAGAGGAACAGCCTGACGCATCATGTTNNTTCGCACCCATGAGGGCACGGTGTGCATCGTCGTGCTCGAGGAACGGGATGAGGGATGCTGCCACTGAAGCCATCTGGTTAGGAGCGACGTCCATGAAGTGGACCTCTTCCTTGGTGACTACAGGGAAGTCAGCCTCGTGACGGCACTGGATCCTGTCTTCCAGGATGTTTCCGTCATCGTCCATCTTGACATTGGCGAGGGAAACGTACATGTCTTCCTCTTCCTCAGCGCTCATGAACTTCCAACCTTCTGCGGAAAGGTCGACCTTGCCGTTCTCTACCTTGCGGTAGGGAGTCTCGATGAAACCGAGGTCGTCGATCTTAGCGTAAACGCAGAGTGATGAAATAAGACCGATGTTAGGTCCTTCAGGAGACTCGATAGGGCAGAGACGGCCGTAATGGGTGTAGTGCACGTCTCGTACTTCGAATCCCGCCCTGTCCCTGGAGAGACCTCCGGGGCCGAGAGCTGAAAGACGCCTCTTGTGTGTAATCTCAGCAAGAGGGTTGGTCTGATCCATGAACTGTGACAGCTGGCTTGTTCCGAAGAACGAGTTGATCACGGATGAGAGGGTCTTGGAATTGATCAGGTCAATGGGGTTGAACTGCTCTGAATCCCTGACATTCATTCTCTCCCTGATTGTCCTCGCCATTCTGGAAAGACCTACGCTGAACTGGTTGGCGAGCTGTTCACCGACTGTCCTGACCCTACGGTTGCTCAGGTGGTCGATATCGTCAACGGTAGCCCTGGAGTTGATGAGCTGGATGAGATACTTGATGATCTCGATGATGTCAGTCTTGGTAAGGACCCTTGTAGCGGGATCAATGGAGAGGTTCAACTTCTTGTTGAGACGGAACCTTCCCACGTTTCCGAGGTCATACCTCTTCTCTGAGAAGAAGAGCTTGTCAATGACATCCTTAGCAGTAGCCTCATCCGGTGGTTCGGAGTTACGGAGCTGTTTGTAGATGTAGTTGATAGCTTCCTTTTCGGTATTGGTGGTGTCCTTGCCTAAAGTGTTGTAGATGATTGCATACTCTCCATCATTGGCTTCATCCTTCTGAAGGAGAATGGTGCTCACCTGTGCGTCTTCAATCTGCTGGATGGTATCCTCGTCGAGGACTACGTCCCTGTTTACGACGAGATCTGTCCTCTCGATAGGGATGACCTCTCCAGTTTCCTCGTCAACGAAGTCCTCGATCCAGGTCTTGAGGACCTTGGCGGCCAGTTTACGGCCCTTGTTGGCATCAAGGTTTTCGGGAGTCGCCTCGATTTCGTCAGCGAGTCCGAAGATGTCGATGATGTCCTTGTCGGAATCATAACCGATAGCCCTGAGGAGGGTGGTGACGGGAAGTTTCTTCTTACGGTCGATGTAAGCNNGCGTACATGACATTGTTGATGTCAGTCGCGAACTCGATCCAAGACCCCTTGAACGGGATGATCCTGGCGGAATAGAGCTTGGTTCCGTTTGCGTGGAGGCTCTGATCAAAGAAAACGCCAGGTGAACGGTGAAGCTGCGAGACGATGATCCTCTCGGAACCGTTGATGACGAAGGTTCCTCCGGGGGTCATATAAGGGATGTTACCAAGATACACATCCTGTACCCTGGTATCAAAGTCCTCGTGCTCGGGGTCGCTGCATGAAAGGCGGAGTTTTGCCTTCAGAGGAACGTTGTATGTGAGTCCTCTCTCAAGACACTCTTCTATCGAATACTGGGGAGGATCAATGAAATAGTCGATGAATTCGAGCTTGTAGTTGTTCCTCGTGTCTTCGATCGGGAAAATCTCCTGGAAAACTTGGTACAGACCTTCATTCCTCCTGTTTTCAGGAGTGGTGTCAAGCTGGAAGAAGTCCTTGAATGACTTCAGCTGCACCTCAAGAAGATCCGGGTATTCCAGGATCTTTGATGTTGCGAAGTTGATTCGTTTATTTGTGGTCTTTTTTGACATGGTCTGCCTTTGAAATAGGAAAAATTTTATATGCAAAAAGGTTTAGAGCCTATTACCCCGGCTCTAAACCTGTTTGTGTCCCTGGTGGGGGAAGCGGGTTTACTTAACCTCGACTTCTGCACCGGCCTCCTCGAGAGCTGCCTTGAGCTGCTCAGCCTCAGCCTTGGAAACTTTTTCCTTCAAAGTTGCGGGAGCCTTGTCAACGACTTCCTTGGCCTCCTTAAGTCCGAGTCCAAGAGCCTCCTTGACGGCCTTGATGACCTGAAGCTTAGCCTGTCCGGCGCTGGTGAGAACAACGTCGAATTCGGTCTGCTCCTTCTCCTCCTCAGCAGCTGCTCCAGCTGCGGGGCCAGCTACTGCTACTGCAGCGGCTGCAGGCTCGATACCATATTCTTCCTTGAGAACCTTTGCAAGTTCCTGAACGTCTTTTACAGTAAGGTTTACCAACTCTTCTGCAAGTGCTT
>DBWN01000016.1:0-1630 GCA_002308935.1 Bacteroidales bacterium UBA1237
TTTCTTTAGGATAAAGCATTATCCATGCCATGGATCATTCATTGACCAGGACCCATACATCAGACGGGCAGAACGGTTCCTCTCGGACCTTTCTCAAAGAAGCGTTGATCTGGTTCAGATCATCTGATTGGCATATCCCTACGACATTGTAACCGTTCCTGAAACTTATCAGAGTACCCACGTATCCGGCGTTCTGGACTCTGGTAAGAAGCCTTTCGGCGAAGCTCCTCTGCTGGAAAGCTCCGACTACGATATAGTAGCGGAAGTCAAGCTTTGTGGTATAAAGGCCTCCGATCTTCGTGGGATTGAGTACTGTACCGCTTAACTGCTTGATGGAATCGAGAGTAGCCAGGGAATCCGCCAGGCGCTGTTCGACGACCCTCAAGGAATCTATCCTCGCCTGATGTTCCGCTTCCCTTATGGCAAGCAGCTCAATCCTCCGCTGTTCGAGTTCAGCGGAAGTGGGCCTTCCGGCAAGACGCCGGAACGCGTCGCAACCGGTCAAGCAGACCAGCATGGACAGGATGATTGAAATAACTGCTGCCTTCTTCATAAGCAATCGCTAAAAGAGCCTTTTACAGGAATACGCAAAATTACAACATCCCAGTTTCAATTCCAAAGGAAGAGTCAAAAAGTGACCAAAAACGACCGAAGGGTCATCTTATACCCTCACTTCAAGGCTGTTTCGTGGAACCGTTATGATAATAACGGAGGAATTTTGTATTTTTGCGGTCCGCCCGGAAACCCGGGTGAAACACCATATTGATTTGACGGCAAAGTTCCCGAAAATACTGACCCTTCTTATTGCGGTCATCCTCCAGGTCATCCCATCGATGGCCCAGGTCCTTCGTGACAGAAAGCCGTCTGACAAGCTGGACCTTTTCTTCAAAGACAACCTCACCTCCATCATAT
This sequence comes from Bacteroidales bacterium UBA1237, assembly GCA_002308935.1. Classification (GTDB taxonomy): domain Bacteria; phylum Bacteroidota; class Bacteroidia; order Bacteroidales; family UBA932; genus Cryptobacteroides. Next base: position 913 of record DBWN01000016.1, read on the forward strand.
CCCTGGAATCAAGGGACACCGTGAAAGTCATCTTCATAGGGGATGTGATGATGCATTCCAAACAGCTGGACAAGGACTGGAAGATGTTCTTCCGCAATCTTGAAGGAAGGTTCAAAGGGGCGGACCTCGCCGTCGCCAACATGGAATTCCCTTTGGCCGGAAAACCCTACACAGGATATCCCGCCTTTTCGACTCCCGATGATTATCCTCAGGTCATAGCCGACGCAGGGATAGACGTATTCCTCGGGGCGAACAACCATGTCCTCGACAAAGGTTCAGCAGGGCTTGTCCGCACTCTGGAAATCTACCGCAGCATGAGGTCTTCCAAAGGAATCCTTTTCACAGGCATTTCTTCCGATGAAAAAGAGGACGAGGAAATCTACCCGCTCATAGTACCCATAGGAGGGATAAGGCTTGCCTTTGTCAACTTCACTTACGGGTCCAATATGGGCCCTGACTCGAAGTGGCCGAAAGTGAATCTGATGAACAAGGAGGACATTTCGAAAGCGATGCAGAGAGCAAAAGAGAAAGGTGCCGACTATATCATCGCCCTGCCTCATTGGGGAATCGAATACCAGCTTACCCACTCCACTTCGCAGATGAACATGGCCAAGTGGCTCGTTGATGAAGGTGCGGACGTTATCCTCGGAGCACATCCGCATGTGGTTCAAGACACCTGCAGAATTGAAGGAGTTCCTGTCGTCTTTTCGATGGGGAA
>DBWN01000016.1:1778-2549 GCA_002308935.1 Bacteroidales bacterium UBA1237
AAGGACTTCGAAGGCAGAAGGGACGAATGGATCGAGCCGTCCGATTACGACAACATGATGGCCACTTACCGGAGAGTGAAGGAAGCGACCGGAATTGAGGACTAGCCTTTAAAGAACAGAACAATAACCGCTTATGAAGCAAAAGATAACACTAGAAGGAATTGACCCCATCCAGATATACGGGGTCGGAAACAAAATACTGGAGGAGTTCTGCAAGTACTTCCCTTCCCTTAAGGTAGTTGCCCGTGGGAATGAACTCATCCTCGAGGGCAAACCCTCACAGATCCAGGAGTTCCAGATAAGGTTCAGTGAACTGGTCGACAGAAGAAACCATAAGATGAACCTCACGGTCTATGACGTGGAGGACATCTTCGACGGCGAGAACTCTCCGGAGAAGTTCCGCCTGACCGGTGACGCCGTCATAGTCCATTCCACTGACGGGAAGCCCATCAAAGCCAGGAACGCTAACCAGCAGCTGATGGTGAAGTCCTACTTCGAATCGGATTTGATTTTCGCGGTAGGTCCTGCAGGAACAGGAAAGACCTACATTGCGATAGCCCTGGCCGTCAGGGCTCTCAAGAACAGGGAGATAAAAAGGATAATACTCACCAGACCCGCTGTCGAAGCAGGTGAAAGGCTGGGATTCCTTCCAGGAGATCTCAAGGACAAGCTGGACCCTTATCTCCAGCCGCTTTATGACGCCCTCGGAGACATGATACCGTCAAAGAGGCTGCAGGAGTTCATCGCTGACGGAACCATCCAGATAGCTCC
>DBWN01000016.1:2669-3408 GCA_002308935.1 Bacteroidales bacterium UBA1237
GAGGATTCCGGACTCCTTAAGGGCATCGCAATGCTGAAGGACATAAAAGGAATCACCACAATCTTCTTCACCAACGAGGACATAGTACGTCACCCTCTGGTCGGAAAGATAGTGAAAGCCTTCGACAAGTACAAAGGGGAATAAGACACCCCCTTCGAAATGAAAGGGACGGGCACCCGCTTGGGCGTCCGTCCTCTTTTCGTCTTGCACGTGGGAGATACTAATAGTGGTACATCTCTACCTTGAGGACTGATATTCCGCCGGGAGAGAGGAAAGCGTTACGCTCATCTCCATTTAGGAGTCTTCCGGGAACGAACTTCCCGTCAACGAACTCACCCTCATAAATCTTGTCATAGCCACAATAGCTGGACTTGACACCTTCTTTCACGGCGAAAGATGCATTCACTCCGTCACCTACCATATAGAATACGTCAGGTGAAACCTGGATGAACATGGCCGCACCCTCGAAACGGGGTTCCTGCTGCTGAGCGGGCCTTCCTCCGGGAGCATTGCCGCCACCGGTCGCAGGAGCCATCATGGCACCGATATCGAATCCCCTTCTTCCATAAGTGCAGGTGATGGTATAGTCACCCATCTCAATGGTGTCGGAAGCATGTCCGTTATACAGGTACACTGCTCTCATGGAATCCTTTCCGATATTCTCCCTGATGAGGGGTTCCAGCTGGGCGAGCAGATCATAGCAGTCGTAGAAATTCTTCTGGGTAGCGGAGAGAGAAGA
>DBWN01000247.1 GCA_002308935.1 Bacteroidales bacterium UBA1237
GTTCGACTCCGTCAACTCCCACGAAAGGAAAAGCCCCTTCAGATTTCTCTGGAGGGGCTTGTTGCTTATTGGATTATAACTTGTATATTTGTTGAGAAACTACATACTTTAACCGGTCATGAACAAGAAATTAGCCTTTTCCATTCTTTTCTTCTCTCTCCTGTTTTCCGTTTCGATTCATGCGCAGCTCATACAGGTGAACCCGAAATTCGGGGAAGTTTCCAAAGCTGAAGTGGAGCTGGATACCTATCCTCTCGACACGACCGCTTCCCTTCTTTTGCTTTACAGTGACCGGAAGGTCTCCGTCAGGGTCGACCCGGAGGGCAGGTTGGAAAGGGAGATCAAGGTCCGTGAGAGGTGGAAGGTGTTGAAGGAGTCTGGCAAGGATGAGATAGACTATGAGATCTTCTATTCAGTTGCCAATAACTTCACGGAGAACGTCAGGGAAATCCGTGCAACAACATTTGACTTGGTGGACGGTCAAGTGGTTTCTCACAAGATGTCAAAGAAATTCGTGTTTGACGAGCCGTATTCCGACGGTGTAAAGAGGGTGACATTTTCCCCGGAAAACGTCCGTCTCGGCTCGGTCGTGGACGTGAGTTTCATGATCATTTCCCCGACCATAGATATCGGGAAGGTCCAATTGCAGAGGGAATATCCGGTGAACCTTGCGGAGGCTACTGTATCCTTTCCGGATTTTATCTTTTACAACACAACGACCTTGGGGATGCTCCCTTTCTCCCAAGATCGTTCTTCGGTGTTCGCGACATTGGGTTCTACTTCGTATTCGGACTATTATGATAAGCTCCGCATGGCGGATGTCCCGGCTCTTCGTGGCGAACCTTACAGCTACTGCCCCGAGATTTACTGCGCAGCGGTCAATTACAATGTCAGGAGCCTCAATATTCCCGGAGTCTTGTACAAGGATTATGCAGTCACATGGGAAGATGTGGACAACAGGTTGGTTACGGCAGGACTTCTGGATTGCTGCAAGGGGTCTGCGAAACTGATCGACGGTGCTGCTGAAGCTATTGCCGGAAAGGAAGATGAACGTGAGAAGATTGCCGCTGTCAGGAATCTTGTGATGGATAAGGTTTCGTGGAATGAAAAAGTAAGCAGGTTGCCCGAGAAGGGGCGCACTGTGCTCAAGAGCGGATCGGGCGACAGTGCTGACATCAATGCGTTGGTCGCCAGCGTCTTGAACTCTTTGGGCTATCGTGCCGAACCAGTCATGGTCAAGCTCAGGGATAACGGACCGATGGTTGATTACATGATCTCGATGGATCAGTACGATGCCATGATCCTGCGGATTGAGTGCCCTTCCGGTGAGGTACACTTCCTGGATGCGGCCAAATCCGATGCGTACGTGGATGTCCTCAGTCCCTCATATCTTGTCACGAAGGCAAGGCTAATCTCGAATGACGGGCAGGGGGTCTGGATAGACTTGACTAAGGAATTATCAATCAAATCATCTGTCTTTGAATCCGTGCAGATGCGATTTGAGGACTCCCGTCTTGTAGGTTCCGGCAGGATATTCGCGACAGGGAACGATTCCTATGTGATGCGCCGCAAATACCATTCTTTCGATGACGAGGAAAAGTGGATAGAAGACTCGGAAAAGGATATGGAGATAAGGATAGGCGGGATGCAGTTTGATGATCCTTCGGGATATTCCGCCCAAAGTGTGGTCAAATATGATTTCGAAAAGGACGTGACCCTGGGAGATGGCCACATCTATGTCAATGCCTTCCTGTCCCGCTATCACTCAGACAAGACTTTCAGCAGTGAGGAAAGGACTCTCCCTGTGGACTTCCCATATTGTAATTCAATAACTTACAATCTGGTCTTCATGGTTCCGGAGGGCTATGAAGTCGAATCCATACCCCAAAGCGTCAGATACACGTGCTCTTCTCCTGAAGGCTCGGAACTGCTCCTGATATGCCGCCAGTCAGGGAATTCGGTCACAGTCGATTACAAGTTCAAGCTTGGCAGCATGCTTGTCCCTATCAGCGGCTACAAAGACCTGCGAACTTTCTGGGAGCAGGTCTGCAAGGTTGAAAAGTCGATGATTGTCCTCAAGAAGATATGAGACGCTTCCTTCTATGCTCCGTTTTCTTGCTGATGGCTGTTCTCCCTGCACTTTCTGGGGAGAAGCATGCCTCGGTTCTCCGTGACGATGAGACCTTCACTATGCAATCGTTAGAGAAAGGTGTGTTGACCGTCACCCGTTCAGTAGTCGTATATTCCAAGAAAGGGCTGGACGCTGCGGTCTTCGTTGAATATACCAGCAAGAACGATGTCCTCAGCTCCTTTTCCGGCTTCATGAAACTGCCTTCCGGGCAGTTGGTGAAGATTGGCAAGAAAGACCTTACCACTGTCTCGATCGCTTCCGGAATCGCTGAAGACGGTTTCATGACAGCCTACATGCCGTCACCTCCGTCGTATCCCGTCACAGTCACATATGAATATACGATCCAGCAAAAGGGTGGATTCGTCGTTTTTCCTGTCTACTGCCCAATCACTACAGGGAATACCGATCTGCGGGAAGGCCGCTTCACCCTTTCGGTGCCTCCGGGTACCGTAATCCGGAGCCACGAGGTCGGTCCGGCAGGGAAAAAGACAGTAGAGAAAGGAGCGAAGAGTGACACATATTCGTGGAGTTTCTCTGCTTTCGACGGGTACGTAGAGGAAAGCTATATGCCTTCTGTATTTGGGCTTGTCCCCGTCATCTATTCTTCTCCCGACGAGTTCGTGTTCGATGGTTTCCCGGGGCGTCAGGATTCGTGGAAGGATATTGCCGAATGGCAGCAGGACCTCCTGAAGTCGGATCCGGGTCTCCCCGACCGCGCGAAGGAAAAGGTTCGCACCCTGACAGAGGATATCCCCGATGACCTTGGGAAGATTAGAGCCCTGTATAAGTACCTCCGTGAGAAAACCCGTTATGTCAGCATCCAGTTGGGGATAGGTGGATTCAAGCCATTTCCTGCGTCGACAGTGGACAGGACCGGCTTCGGTGACTGCAAGGCTCTTTCAAACTATATGCGTCTCATGCTTTCGGAGGTCGGGATAGAGTCATGGTATACTGCATTGAGCACCAGGTCTGAAGATTTCATGCCCGGCTATCCTTCCATGGGACAGACCGACCATGTCATCCTGACCGTTCCTTTGAAAGAGACGAAGGATACATTGTTCATCGAGTGTACCAACCCTTCTGTTCCTCTTGGCTACAGGCACGAGGATATAGCGGGTCATGAGTTGTTGCTGATCCGTCCGGAAGGAGGGGAAACGATCCGTGCCAGGTCATATCCTGACACCATTGCCAGGACCGTTACGGTGACATCTGTAAAACTATCCGAAGATGGCTCTGCACATCTTGAAGTGTCACAGAAGAATTCCGGACGTAATGTCGAACCTTGGATCGGATATGATGCTCTTTCAAAAGAGGCGAAGCGGTCTCTTATTACCATGGGGTTGAATGCCCAGCCGCAGAATCTTGCTCCTGCCAGGATCAGAGACAACTATGATTCGTATGACGGACGCGATTGGTATCCGGAATGTGAGATAGGTTTCAGCTTCGATATCCTGACTTACGGCCAATGGAATGGCTCCAGGATGATGTTGGCGGGGAATCCATTCTCGAAGAGGGTGGAGGCCCAAAGGTCCGAGAGGGTCAATCCTTTGGTTATCAAATCCGGAACTTCCATCGTGGATGAAGTGTTTATTGACATTCCTGATGGTCTGGAAGTGGAATCCATGCCTGCCAGTGTGGCTATGGATGTGCAGTGGGGCTTTTTCAGCAGCGAGTCTTCGTTCTCCGGGAACAGGATCACCATCCGCCAGGAAGTCATCTTGAAGCCATGCACCCTTCCGGCAGGAGAATACGGCCAGTTCCGTGATTTCGTCCGCTTGATGAACCGCTCCTACTCTTCGCACATAGTCCTGCGCAAGGCTGAGTGAGTTAGTGACTGATGATAGTTTCATATTTCGGTTTTTTTTGTAATTTTGTTAAATTCAACGTAAAGTTGATTTTTGGAACCGTGAACTATTATTAATCAATAAGCAAATGAAATTAAAGGTATTAGTCATTTCACTCGCTGCTCTCCTCATCGGGACGGCGGC
>DBWN01000122.1:0-2309 GCA_002308935.1 Bacteroidales bacterium UBA1237
AAAGGAACCCGAGAAGATATCCGATAGCATTTCTCATAAGGCTGGAAAAATGTTGCCGACCATCACAGAATGAAGACCGGCAACAATAAGGTGAGATGGGCTCTACTCAGCTGGCGCCCACTTGCAGCGTACCGGGGATACTATGGAACCGTCTTTCTTCAGATCAGCGAAAGCCTTGTCAACCTCCTTGCGGTCAGCATTGAGGATTTTGGCCACTTCTCCTGCCGAAACAGGCTTCCCGGCCTCTTTCATTGCTTTAAGAACTTCTTCTTTCATTGTTTCAATTATTTGAAAATCAAATTATTCACTTTTCTTCTTCGCCCAAGAGTTAGCAAGAATGAGAGTTACCACAATCAAGACCCCAAGGCATGACAAGAAGATGATGTGAGCAAGGTCGGAATTGAAAAGGTTCAGGAAGAACAAACCCGCCAGCACGTACAAGAACATTGCGACCACCTTACGCAAACGGACGATATCGTACAATTTCCTCTTCTGGGGAGAAGCGGTATTGTATCCGGCGATAAGTTCGTCAGCCTTGCCCTTGACGAATGCTCTTCCCATAAGGACAAGCAGAGCGGCGACGATGACAATTATTAAAACTTCCCAAATCATGACGGGACCCCTTTTGAAGACGGAAATGAAGACTATTTCTTCTCGTAAGAGACTCCCCTTCTGTCAAGTGAAGTCTGTATCTTGAAGAAGGAATTGTGGGGTTCCTTGAGAGCGAACCTCCTGCCGAGAGCCTTGATAAGGGTATCAGGATTCTTCACTTTGAGGCTGTCCATGAGTTTCACGGTGTCTTTGGAAGAGACCACAAGACTCTCTCCCTTGGCAGGATCCTCATCCCATCCGTAACGGGTGATGATGAACTGTCCCTTTTCAACCTTCGCTACGATGCAATATTCATTGCTCTTGAAATAAGTAGCTTCAGGAACATTGTCTTTCCAGACGACCTCGATCTGAGGTCCTTTCTGTTTCTTGGTGTCTGATTTAGCCATAGGATATTATTAAGTAGTTTGCTCAGTGCGGATTCCACCTGCGGTTGAGGATGAAAGCCATAGTTGGTGTAAATATATGAAAAAACATGGAATGAATGAATATTCCCGATACAGTGAAATGAAATTTTGTGAAAAATGTCCAGGAATGACATGAAAACTCAATAATCAACGGGAAACCATTCGCCGGGGCTGTGCGGTTTTTCAGGATTGTTTAGTAGATTTGCAAGAACCAGATTCATGTTTCAGGGAAAACTCAAAACCGATTCTCGTGAAAAAATTATTGCTTGCTATTATGACCATGGCTCTTGCTTATGCCACCGGATCGGCTCAGACCGATATCCACAGCCACATGATCCCCGATTCCTATCTTGGCGCCGTGAAAGCACACGGAATGGAAATGGATGAAGGATTCCCGATACCTTCATGGAGCGCTGAAGCTCATCTTAAGTTCATGGATGACGCCGGAATCAGCACTTCAGTCCTTACCATGCCGGCCCCGCAACCGTATTTCGGCGACGGAAAAGAATCCGCCAGGATCTGCCGCACTTTCAACGAAGAAGCCGCTGCTCTGAAGGCCCTCCACCCCGGAAGGTTCCTTTTCTGTGCTGCGCTCCCCCTTCCGGATGTGGACAAGGCTCTGGAAGAGGCGCGTTATGCTCTTGAAGTTCTGGGAGCGGACGGAGTGAAACTCGCCTCCAACAGCTACGGACAGTATCTTGGTGACCCGGAACTGGATCCCCTCATGGATTATCTGAACAGCCGGAAAGCAGTCATCATCACCCATCCGCACAAGCCTTCTGCGGCGAACAGCAAACTCATCACGACCGTTCCTCTGGCATCCTACGAGTACCTGGCAGAGACCACACGCGCAATACTCAACATGGTAGCCAACGATGTGCTGGTACGTTACCCGGATCTCAAGGTTGTAGTCCCCCACTGCGGATCATTCCTTCCCAACGCCCTTCCACGTTTCAAAGGACTTCTGCCCGTGATGACCGCCCAGGGTTACATGAAACCGGTTGACGTCGACGCAAACATATCACGCCTCTATTTCGACCTTGCAGGTGCGGCGACTGACGATGTCATTGAGTCTTTGCTCACCATAACGGAACCTTCCCATATACTTTACGGTTCAGATTACCCTTACGTTGCAGCACCGGCCCTGGTCGGCGCCAAGAAGTCCCTTGAATCACGTCTTGCCTCTCATGGTCTTGACCCCAAGGACATCTTTTCTGACAATGCCGCCCGTCTTTTCGGCGCTGATATTCCGGTGAGGAAATACGGAGAGAGGATAGTCCGTCTGGCTGAGAT
>DBWN01000122.1:2427-13563 GCA_002308935.1 Bacteroidales bacterium UBA1237
GACAAGGAGGCTTACCAGAGCCATATCCAGACCGCCCATTTCAAGAAATACAAGGAAGGCACTGCCGACATGGTCAAGTCCCTCAAACTGATCGACACCAACCCCATGGTCTCGGCCAAGCTGGACAAGGCCGGAGCCCGTTAACCGTTCCAGGATATGTTAAGAAAGTTATTGACAGTGGCGGCGATACTGCCTTGCCTTACGATAAACGCACAGAAGATGGATAATGCTCTTACACCCCGCCGGCAGGGACTTGCCGCCATCGCCGTCCTTGAAGCTAAGGGCGACCAGCAAGCCCTGAAAAAGGCCATAGCCGAAGCTCTTGACAACGGACTGACTGTAAGTGAAGCCAAAGAGGCTCTTTCACATTTGTACGCATATACCGGATTCCCGAGGTCACTCAACGCTCTGGGGACCCTCAAAGGCGTACTTGACGAACGGGCTGCCGCCGGAATCAAGGATGACCCCGGAAAAGAAGCAGACCCGCTTCCAAAGGATTATGACGCACTGGTCCAGGGCACAGCTGTCCAGACACGTCTTTCCGGACAACCGTTCAATTACACATTCGCCCCTGCTACTGACTACTACCTGAAAGCACATCTTTTCGGGGACATTTTCGCACGGAACAACCTTTCTTTCGCTGACAGGGAGATAGTGACCGTAAGCGCGATTTCTGCACTTCCCGGATGCGAGCCCCAGCTTGTCGCCCACGTTTCCGGAGCAAGGAACATGGGAGTGAGCGATGAAGAGCTCCGCGCCCTTCCCTCTCTGCTTGAGAAAAAGGCTGGACTTTCAGAGGCGGAACGTCTCAGAGGAGCATTGTCTTCGGTTCTCGGGGATCCACATACTACGGTGCAGAGCGTCGATTTCTCGGTCTGGCCAAAGGGTGAGCCCAACACGGCGTATGCGCAGTATTTCACCGGGAACAGCTATCTCGCTCCCATGGAAGGAGGAGCCGCCAATGTCACATTCGAGCCAGGATGCCGTAACCATTGGCACATCCATCATAAGCAGGTCCAGGTGCTCGTCTGCGTAGCAGGACGGGGCTGGTACCAGGAATGGGGCAAAGAAGCAGTTCCGATGACACCCGGCACCGTCATCGCCATACCCGCCGAAACCAAGCATTGGCACGGAGCAGCCCGGGACAGCTGGTTCCAGCATCTGACTTACCACACTTCCGTCCAGGAAGGGGCTTCCAACGAATGGCTTGAAGAAGTCTCTGACGAGCAGTACAGGAGCGTCGGAAAATAGCTCCACAGTCTATTCATTTGTTCCGGCGGACGTCACTGTTTGCCGGAACATCTTTTTATATGCACGGCGACCCTGAAGCAAAGAGTTTTTGATATCTTTGTGACAAATTTGAAAAACATGATCGAAGACAGAATACTTGACGGAATCCGAGGCAAGAACGTAGTGATCTTCGTTGCAGATGAAGATGAACTCTCACCCACGGATGTCCCCTTCCCCGTCATATGCACCGGCATAGGTAAAATGCGCATGTATGACGCCCTTGCCAAATGGTACGGGAAAGGAGTCGAAGGGAATCCCGTCATCCTCAATATCGGCAGCGCCGGGTCAGCCAAATACCCCATCGGTGAAATACTCGACTGCGGAAGCTTCATAAACGGCGGCAGCGACTTCATCTATGACAAGATAGAAATCAGCAAGGAAGGATGCAGCGTATTCTCGGGAGACTATTTCATGAGCACACAGACTTTTTCTCCTCAGCTGGTGAAGGAACTCTCCATTAAGTATGACCTGTTCGACATGGAGGCGTATGCCGCAGCCCTCTTCTGCAAGAGCCATTCTCTTCCTTTCCTTTGTTTCAAAGCGGTTTCAGACAATCTTGACGGAAGCATAAAGGACTGGAGAAGCATCCTTTCACAGATAAGGGAAGGTTTCACCAAACTCCTCGGTAACTTGTAACACGGACATCCAATGAGACGTACTGCACTCATTCTCGCGGCTTTGATCCTTCTTACGGGATGCGACGGGATAAAGATCACAAAGCCCATGCTCAAAATGGTAGTTGCGGCCAGCAACAAAGTCTCGACAGAGAAGTTCTATGCCGACTCCTGCGAAAAAAGGCTTTCTCTCCCCTATTCCGAAGGAGGAGACCCCTCACAAGTGCTGGATATCTACTACGCCCCGAAAGAAGGACGCAAAGACGCGGTAATCATTGACATACACGGAGGATTCTACGTGGCGGGAAAGAGGGAGAACAACCGGTCTTTCGCTTCAGTATTCCTCAAAGAAGGATATGATGCCGTACTTCTGGAATACCGGCGAAATGACGGCAAACTTGATGTGGAAGACGAGCTCTCAGACTGCGCCGCGGCTTTAGACTATCTCGCCCTTCACGCGGAAGAACTCGGGCTCAACAAAGACAGGATGTTCATTACTGGAGATTCGGCAGGAGGACATCTCGCCCTATACATGGCAGAAGGAGCCGAGGACAACTCAATGCCGGTAAGGCCGAAAACTTTTGTCCCAAGAGGAGTGATGCTCAATTGTCCCGCTTATGATTATGCCACTTTCAGCAACCCTGAAGGTTTCTCAAAGGGCGCATTGGAATGGTTCATAGGACCGAGGTATGAAGACTCTGAGTGGATGAAGTCAATGTCACCCAGGACTTTCATCGGCAGTTATTCAGGACCCCTTTTCTTCTCAACCTGCACAATGGACTTCATACGTTCACAGTCACTTGTCCTAAAAGAGGACTGCGACTCGCTCGGACGTGAGGTGGAGTTCGTTGACATAAAATCCAACGAAAGGAAGGTGGGACATGTCCACAATGTGACGGACCAGAGCCTTCCCCAGTCAAAGGAAGTGAACTCAAGGATGGTATCTTTCATGGACAGGAACCCTATAGTACAGCAAAATGACTTTTCTTCTTGAATCCATCATAGCCTGCGCTGTTTTCACTCTCTTCGTGTTCCTTATGTCACGGGATCCGGTAAAGACCATCTTCAACTATCCTCCCGCGATCATAGAGAGGTGCCGTTCTTTGGGACTGGTTGATGAAAGCAACCGTCCGGGAGGATCGGTCTTCTACGCGAAGAAAGTGACTGCCCTCATTGTGTTCGGTGTTCTGCTCGGTCTTCTTGTCAGGTATGTGAACGGATGCACTGAATTCTGGAGCGGAGCGCTCACAGCATACGCTCTATGGTGCATAGTGGACTGGTTCGACGCCTTAGTTCTCGACTGCCTGTGGTTCTGCCACGACCCTCATTTCATAATAAAAGGAACCGAGGACATGACAAAAGACTATCATGACTACCGGTTCCATATAAAGGGAAGCCTTATCGGCATGGTGCTGGCGATTCCCTCAGCACTGATCGCCGGGCTTGTGGTTTCTGTTCTCTAGTCCTGTTTGTAAGCGCTAAGGATCGCATCCCTTGTCCTGGGCATTGTCCATTTGGGCACGGCACGGTCATCACCGTCAGAAAGGCCCATCCAATAAAGCGGGGCCACACCGGCCTCTTTAGCCTTATTGCAGAAATAGGATGTGAACTTGACGTTGGCGTCCGAGTCCTTTCCGGGGCCTCCTCCCCATTCACCGATTATCACAGGCACACCAAGACGTTTGACTATATGCTCGTCAAGATTGACGAAAAGTCGGTCTATGTCCGCTTTCTGGGAGTCGAACTTGTCAGGCTCCCAATAGCTGTGGACTTCTACCGCTATATGGCCCGGCTTCTCGGGAAGTTCCAGATTGGAAAGGGGGTCCTTCAGATGAGAGTTCCAGGTCCCGTCACCGCTGCAAGCGCCGTATGTGTTGACGACAAGGTTACGCTCAGCATTCTTACCGCCACTCGCACGGACCGTCTTCACGAAAAGATCCGCATAGCTGTTGATTCCTTTGTAAGCTGATGCTGCTACTGTAGCGTTGTAATTGCCGCTGGCATTGAAAGAAGCGAAGCACCATGAGTCAAGAGGGTCAAGCATCTCGTTGTAGGACTCGAAAAGAAGCTTCTCCCCGTAGTCCTTGAAGGTATCCGCGATCTGCTCCCATAGTGCCTTGTAACGCTCCTTAGCATCTTCGAATTCCTGCTCTCCGGCAACCAGCCACGCGGTATCAGCCGCTCCCGTGTCGTGATGCACATTGAGAATGCAGTACATCCCTTCATCAATGACATAGTCGACAACCTGTTTCACTCTCGCCATCCAAACGGGATCGACCTGCGTTCCGGTCCAGGTGGAAGGGTCCCACTTCTTTTCATCGTACAGGGTTATAGTGCCCATATGAGGATACCATGTGACAGGAACCCTTATGGCTCCGAACCCTGCTTCCCTGAACATGTGCATGAGTTCACGGGTAGCCTGAGGCTGGCCCCATGCCGTCTCATAATCTTTCGTAGTTCTGGAAGAGTAGGCTTCGATCCACATGTTCGAAAGGTCTCCGCTGTTGCTGTCAAGAGTATTGCCAAGGTTCCATCCTGCACCCATGTTCACAACCGCTTCAGAGGCGGACTCGAAAGGACCGTCCACAGGAGGGACAGGGTCAGGATCCGGCTCCGGTTGAGGTTCAGGATCCGGTTGGACTGGAGTATCGGGATTATCTATAGGGTAATACACCGGATCACATCCTACGGCGATGGCAAGGCACATCACCGCTGAAAGGATCGGGAGCAGCATCTTATTCGATTTTCTCATGCCGGCTGGTTTCATTTTGTAACAGACAAAAGACAGGATACATCGATAATAAAATCGTGCCAAACCATTTATGATTCAAGGAGAGGCCGGTCTATGGCCAGCCTCTCACTTTCATCACAAATCACATCCCTGTTACTCCAGGAAATAGATCTTGGTTACAATATATCCGCTTCCTGTGAAGAGCAGATGCTCAGTATCCATGGCATCGGCCAGAGGATGTCCGGCAAGAGTCACTGCAAGGGTGAAAGTACCGTCACCGTTGTCGGTGAGAAGTTCGTTGCCCGGGAAAATGTCATTGGAGTCAGGCCACTGGTTGTTCCACCATCCTGTGACGACCCTTATCTGAGGGTTAGCACCCTTGATCGTCACATAGAAGGTCTCGGTCTTCAACCTAGCCCACATGTCCATAGGCATGGCGTAGATCTCTTCTCCTGTGGAATTCTGCTCGTTGGCGTAACGGAATGTTCCACCCCAGTTGAGGTCAGGCTCTTCGCCGGTTCCTTCCCATATAGGAGTCTTCACGATCTCCATATGACCGCCGCCGTCGATCCATTCTTCTTTCTGGAAGGCGATCTTGGTGACTATGAATCCTGAACCTGTGAAGAGCAGGTGCTCAGTATCAATAGCATCGGCAAGAGGATGTCCCTTGAGAGTAACAGCAAGTGTGAAGGTACCGTCACCATTGTCCTTGAGGAGTTCGTTGCCGGGCATGAAGTCAGTGGAGCTGTCAGGCCACTGGTTGTTCCACCATCCTGTGACGACCCTTATCTGAGGGTTATCACCCTTGACCGTCACGTAGAAGGTCTCGGTCTTCAACCTTGCCCAAACATCCATAGGCATGGCGTAGATCTCTTCTCCTGTGGAATTCTGCTCGTTGGCGTAACGGAATGTTCCGCTCCAGTTGACTACAGGCTCTTCACCTGTTCCTTCCCAGATGATTTCCTCGACTATCTCCCAATGTCCGCCTTCATCGTCAGCGGCCGGCACATAAGAGAATTCAGGGAGAGGTATCCTCTTACCGTCGAACGTATGGAGGTAAGCGATGTATGTGCCCTCGAAGATCTTCCTGGGGAATGTGATCACTACAGAGCTTGTTCCTTTACGATAGAAGTCTTCATCTTCAACGAACAGAGGATTGCCCTCCTCATCGAGGATTTCCAACCTGTTGATGAACTCAAGGTCAGTTCCGTAGACGGTGATCTGCTCACCGCCAGTGACGGTTTCACCCGGCTGGCGGGAGTATCCGGAAACGACAGTATTACCTAGAGTAAGGGGAAGAGGCGACTCAGCCTCACCTTCACTGCCGCGGACAATGATCTTTCCGCCGTCAGCTGCGATGCCTGCAGGGGCGTTGACCCTTATCATCTCATTGCTGACAAGCTCGAAATCAGTTACGGTGACTCCGTTAGGGAACACGATTTCACTGACCTTCGAGAAGTCGGAGCCGTTGATGGTCATCGGCTGTCCAGCGACGACCTTGGTCGGGGCGAACACCTTGATGCCCAATCCGATGTCCGCCGAGCCCATGCTCTCCTCAGGGGTACAGCCCGAGAGGGTTCCCAACAGCGCGACGCCCAGTAATATTCCGAAATATTTAAATATCTTCTTCATAATTGAAATCTTATAAATCAGTTAGAATACTACCAACCCGGATTCTGGGTAAGGTTGGGGTTCTTCTTAATCTCGCTCTGAGGGATAGGATACAGATAGTACTTGTCATCCCACTGGCGATTCACGGTAGAGCGCTTGAGTACGAGCGACGGGCTGATGGTAGCGACCTGTATGGTCCTGAAATACTTGTCGCCCTTCTTCCAGCGGCGTACATCCCAGAAGCGATGGTTCTCGAAAGCGAGTTCGACCAACCTCTCCCTCTCATATCTCTCGACCCACTCTTCACCGTCCTCGGTGAACTTGGGCATATTGATGTCATCGCGCTGACGAAGCTTGTTTACAGCCTCATTTGCGGTAAGTCCATAAGTGGCGTCATTGGCGCTTCCAGTAGCATTGAATACTGCTTCAGCATAGTCGAGGTACATTTCCGCAAGACGGAAGAGTATCCAGGTATGACGGCGAGTCGTCTGGTTGTCAGCAGTTGTGACGCAAGATCCGTCCACGTACTTCCTGAGGTAGTATCCTGTAGGAGTTGCACCGTACTTGGGAGAAGCGTTGAATCCGCCGGTCCAGGTCTCGATCGTTTTCTTCTGGGCTCCGTTGGTGGGCCAGGTGTCACCGTTCTTCACCACGGTAAGGGCGAAACGGGGATCAAGACCCTCGTAAGGGTTACCGGAGATGTCGATGTCACCGGAATAACGTACACCGAAGGGTTCGCCGTTGTCCTGGAATTCGTACTGGTCGACAAGGCTCTGTGTAGGGCAGTTGCCGGAAGAACCGTTCTCAACACCGATCGGGTAGTTGGCCATCTCGAAAGAGTTGCTTGCAGGACGTCCCAGACCGAAAATCAGTTCAGGATTCGTGAAAGCGTCATGGCCCCACAATTTGTCGTAAGCGCTGAGTTTGAGTCCCCAGGTATTGGCATTGTCAATGACGTACTTGCAAGCCTCAGCAGCCTTCTCCCACTTGGTCTTGTCACCATCGGTGTTAAGGAGAGGAGAAGCAGCATACAGCAGGGTACGTGCCTTGAGAGCGAAAGCAGCGATGCGGGTAGCGCGTCCGATTTCGGCGTTCACCTCGGTAGCGTACGAAACAGGAAGGTTGGGAGCCACTGCGTCGAGTTCATCGACTATGAACTTGACGATCTGGTCTGCAGGAGTACGCTGGACGTTGTTCGCCTGGGCGTTAGTGAGAGTCGTGGTCACCAGAGGGACGTCACCGTAAGCCCTGAGCAGTTCGAAATAGAAGTATGCCCTCAAGAAGCGAAGCTCGTAGGGGAACAGCTCCATCTGCTGGATCCAGATGCTGTAACCGGAGTTGTACTGCCAGTCAGTGATGTCGGTCTTGTCGATCTTCTCAAGGTACATGCAGATTTCGGCGATGGCCTTGTAAGACTTGGACCAGATGTTGGAATAGGGATTGGCTATGCTCCATCCTCCGTTGACGTAGTTGTTCACGGCGCCTGTCTCAAGAGCATACTGGGCCTCATCGGTCGCACCGGCGAGGAAATATGCGCTGTTGTCCTCGAACTCGTTGTTGTAGAGCAGGGCATAAGCGTCGAACACCATATTTCTTATACCATTCTCGTAGTATTCGTATGTCCATTCCTCATCACGCTGGGTTTCCTCAGTATAATTGAGGTCAACGCATGAAACGGCAATGATACCGGCGAGAATGAATAAACAGATTTTATCTATTTTCATAATTCAATCTTTATTAGAATACTACAGAAAGGCCAATGTTGACAGCCTTCATCACAGGATAACCTGTGTTGAGGTTTTCAGCATCAAGAGTCTTGATGTTTCCGAAAGAGAGGAGGTTCTGTCCCTGGACGAACACTTTGGCGTCAGATATCTTGATCTGGCCGAGAAGCGATGCGGGAAGCCTGTAGTAAAGTTCACAATCACGCAGTTTGAACCATGACACGTTGCGATACCAGATCGTAGAGTTCTGGGCGTTGTTGGCGACATTGGTAGTCGAAAGACGTGGATACAAAGCATTGGATCCAGCCACATCGTAGCAATTGTCATAGTATTCCTGGGACATGTTGCGGTTGTCGGAGAGAGCTCCCCAGACTCCGTCAACGTACCTGAGGTTCTTGGTCTGGGCGGCAGCTCCCTGGAAGGTGGCGTTGATACCAACACCCTTGAACTCCATTCCGAGAGTGAACGCGTAGTTCAGAGCGGGGAACGCGTTGCCGTAATCCATCGCGACAAAGTCGTTCTCGTTGATCACCTGGTCACCGTTGACGTCCTTGTACTTGATGTCACCTACCTTCACCTGACCGAATTCCTGAAGAGGGCTGTTGGCGATCTCCTCCTGGCTCTGGAAGAAACCAAGGGCGATGAGTCCCCTCTCGGCGTCAGCGGGAGTGCCGACTACAGAAAGGTTCGGATAAGCGGGAGTCTCGATCCACTCGAGGATCTTGCTCTTCACTGCGGAAACGTTTCCGCCGAAGTTGAGGTTCAATCCGTTGGAGAAAGTCTTTGCGTAGCGAAGACCTGCCTCGACACCGTAGCTGGCGACACGGCCTCTGTCATCATAGGAAGACTGGATACCGACCACCTCTGAATTGAGGGAACCTGCTTCGACAAGGATGTTGCGTCTCTGCTGGTAGAAAAGGTCAACAGTCACGTCAAGGGAGTTGGCGATCCTCAGGTCAGTTCCGAAGTTGGCCTTGTAAGCGGCCTCCTGACGGAAATCAGTCGTAGGGAAACGGTCGATGAAAGATCCCCAAGCGGTCTGGAAATCCTTTCCATAGGTGAAGGATCCGTGACCACCGCCCCAGTTCGCGAGCCAAAGGCCAGCAGCGGGAACGTAGTCAGTGTGCTGGATACCTCCGGAAAGACGGAGTTTTCCGTAATTGAGGAAACCTGCGTCAGGATTGTTCGCATAGATGTATCCGAGTCCCACTGTAGGAGAGAAGGCCCACTTGGCGGGATATGAACGGTTGGAACCGTTGGCGGCGAGAACGACGTCGGCGAGGAACTTCTCGGCGAAATCGTAATGGAGAGCCAAGTTGAAGTTCTCACGGTACCAGGTGTTGCTCCTTTCGTCGCGGATCTCACTCTTCATGTTGTAATTGAGGTTGGCTGCGAAATTATGCCCTCCCTCAAAAGCCTTTGCGTATTTGAAACCGGCGTTGATGGTTCCGATGCGCCACTGGAAATCGACATAGTTGTTGAACTGGAGCTTGTCTTCAATGGTACCCATGACGGCTTCCTCCAATCCTCCGTTGGCGTTGTAATAGTTCCAGCCGTACTGGTAACCTTTGGTACGGGTCTCGACAGTGTTGGAGGCATTGTCGTAAGAACCACCAAGATAGAACTTGAGTCCGTCAAGAAGGAAGTCCATATCCTGCTCCAGAGTGATGTCCGCCCAAATCTGGCGCTGATGTGTCTTGGCGAATCCGGCTCCGCGTGATTTGGCGATGAGGTTGAAGTCTCCGTAAGTCTGGCTTCCTCCCCATACTCCACCTTTGGTCATGATCGGGAACGCGAGTGCGGGGACCTTATACAGGTGCCACCATGCGTCGTTGGAGTTCACGTTCGGGACGCCATTGGTCTCCATGAATATCGCGAGAAGATTGGTCTTCACCCTAGTGGTCTTGGTGACACGGAAATCAACGTTCGTACGGATGTTGGCCTTGGAGTACTTCAGCTGAGAAGTCCAGTCGCCCTGGTCAGGGTTCTTGTAAAGACCTCTGGCGTCAGTGTAATCAAGCTGAGAATAGTATTCGACATTGTCAGAGCCGCCGTACATCGAAATGAAAGCATTGGTTTCATTCGCTGAATTCTTGAACACTTCGTCCTTCCAATTGACATTGGGATAGACATAAGGATCGCTTCCGTCCCTGAATTTCTCAAGTTCCGCGGGAGAATAAGCGACTGCACTGCCGTCATTAAGACGTGCTGTGTTCAGAGCGTTTGCATAATCGTATGCGCTTACCATCTCCGCCATCTGAGGATTGAACTGGATCTTGCGTGAAGCACCTGCCTTGAAGTGGAATCCTGAGTCTGCCTGACCGCGTTTGGTCTTCACCAGGAGGACTCCGTTGATTCCTTCATGGCCGTAGAGAGCCACAGCTGCGGCATCCCTGAGGACAGTCACGCTTTCGACTTCCTCCACAGTGATACGGTCGATAGGACGCTCAAAGCCGTCAACCAGGATGAGGATGTCCTTCTCACCTGTGGTCTGGGCGCCACGGATGTTGAATGTGGCTCCCCTGCCCTCTTCACCTTTGAAACCGGTGTTCTGGAGAGCGGTAAGGCCGAGAAGTTTGCCATACAGGGCGTCAGCGAGGCTGATCGCAGAAGTATGGCTCAGTTCTTCCGCGGTGATCGTGTAGGTCGCCGCAGTCGTGAGGAATTCTGAAGACTCCACTCCGTAGCCCAAATCCACCTTCTGAGCTTTCTTGTCACTCAGAACAGCTTGAGCGGAAGCGGTCAGCGGAAATGCACAGAACCCCAACAGGCCGTATATGAATATATTGCGTAATTTCATAATAATGAATATTTCAAGTTATTACCAACCAGGATTCTGTGTAAGACCATAACCTTTCTGGATCTCAACACGGGAAAGAGGGTCGAGATACCACTTGTTCGTCCAATAGCCGGGTTCCCACCAGCGGCGGGCGCCATTGGCGATCTGAGGCTTCTCGTATTCGAACTTGGGCCAAGGAGTGGTAGGATCCCAGTTCACTTTTACGTCTTTGCCCTCGGCGTCTTTTCCCATACGGTTTCCGTTTTCATCCAGACGGTAGATAATGATCTCATGGAGAGGTTTGGTGAAGAGGTCCTGACGTTTGCGGCGGACCATGTCATAGAGGCGGTCTCCGCACTCTGCACCGATTTCGCAGTTGCGCTCACG
>DBWN01000076.1 GCA_002308935.1 Bacteroidales bacterium UBA1237
GACACGTTGGCGGCTTCCAGGATAACTTCCTATATCGACCGCGATCTCAACACTACACAGACAGGCCTGACAAGAATCGACGCGAAGGCATTCAACAGGGGATTCGCTCTGCTGAGCGCCCCGGACGTGATAAAGACCCTCCAGCTTCTTCCTGGAGTCGCTGCAGGAACGGAACTCATGTCCAGCCTCTATGTCCATGGAGGTGACGGAAGTGACAACCTTTTCCTGCTTGACGGTGTCCCTGTCTATCAGGTGAGCCACCTTCTTGGCCTTTATTCAGCGTTCAATACGGATGCTGTTGAAAGCCTGGATTTTTATAAGAGCGGTTTCCCGGCGAGATTCGGCGGAAGGACTTCTTCCGTTGTTGACATGGCCACGAAACAGGGGAGCTTTGACAATTATTCCGGATCTTTCTCCATCGGTCTTATCAATGCCCAGATGCAGTACGGCGGGCCCATCGTAAAAGGCAAGACATCCTTCAACATCGCCTTGAGGCACAGTTGGCTGGATACAATATCCTGGCCTGTCCTGAAGTTTGTCGTGTCTGAGGATGATGAGAAATACAAAGGCAGGTACGCCCTTTACGACATGAATCTGAACTTGACCCACAAGTTCAGTGACAGGAGCGTGCTTTCATTCAACTTTTATGACGGGAAGGACATCCTCAAGTTCGCCACCGAATCCCTCAGCGAAGATGAAATGAGGCCTTCAAGTTCATATGACTATAAGCATTATTCCTCGTCAAAGATGGATGGGGGGCTTAAGTGGGGAAACCTCCTTGGAAGCCTTTCTTGGAAGGTGGATTTCTCCCCTGAACTTTCGATGAAGCTGTCCGCTTACCATACCGGAACCATGGGGCTGGTGCATTACGGGTACAATGACTACAGCAGGAATACGAGAATATATCATGACGGAAGCCGGGCGGATGAAACCGAGGAGTCGACAGGTACATTCAAAACCACGAACCGTTCGAGGATCAGGGACTATGCCGTGAAGGCGGACTTCGACATCTTCCCTTCGAGGATGCATCACTTGAGGACCGGAGCTTCATACCAGTACCATGCGTACAGGCCGGAAAGGTCCACCGTTACATCATTTTCCGCTACGGGCGAACGTGACACGACCATAAATGATGGATATCTGTTCAAGTATAACGCGCATGAGTTGAGCGCATATGCTGAGGATGAGATGACTCTGACAAAAAGGCTCAGGGTCAATGCCGGACTGCGCTATACTCTTTACGCCATGAGCGGCAAAGGATACAACCGCCTTGAACCGCGTCTTGCCATGAAGTACCAGTTCTCGGACTTCGGTTCATTCAAACTATCCTATACCCATATGAACCAGT
Source organism: Bacteroidales bacterium UBA1237 (assembly GCA_002308935.1). Taxonomy (GTDB): domain Bacteria; phylum Bacteroidota; class Bacteroidia; order Bacteroidales; family UBA932; genus Cryptobacteroides. The sequence continues at coordinate 1,349 of DBWN01000076.1, forward strand.
TCGTCCATCAGGTGACGACCTTCTATGCTGAGCTTCCGACATCTCTTTGGATGCCTTCGACAAGACAGGTGCGCCCGATGCACTCTTCCCAGATATCCGGAGGAATATACACCGACCTTCCGGGAGGCTTCCATATCGATTTGGAAGGATGGTACAAAAAGATGGATCATCTGCTTGAGTATTCCGGGAAAACCACTCTCTATCCTCCCGTGGACAGTTGGGAGAGGGCTTTCAGCGAAGGCGAAGGAAGGTCTTATGGATTAGAGGCCAGCGTCTCTTACACAAAAGGCAAAATGGAGGCATCGGCCGGATACACCCTTTCATGGACTTACAGAAAGTTTGACGATTTCGCATTGGGATGGTATCCTGACCGTAACGACAACCGTCACAAGCTGAACCTGACTCTCACATACCGCCCCACGAAGAAGATTGAACTCTATGCCGGATGGCTTTTCCACTCGGGCAGCAGGGTGACGATTCCCACTCATGAGGTCGAAAGGCAGTTCGTCGAGGAGTCATCAGACATCCGGACCTGGTCATCATCGGATCACAGGGTGTTTGTCGGGCCTTACAACCTCCAGATGGCTCCATATCACAGGCTTGATCTTGGTGCTAACTTCCACCATGTCACAAAGCGTGGAAATGAAGGAATCTGGAACATCAGCATCTACAATGCTTATTGCAGGATGAACCCTCTGTTCGCCAATATAGATACTACGGCAGAGGTGAAAAACAGAACGTATTACGGTAACTCATTTGTCGGGTATTCTGTGATTCCGATCATTCCGACATTCAGTTATACGTTGAAGTTTTAATTGGGAATTAAGATGAAGAAGACAGCATACAAGTCATTGATTATAGCGCTCCCGATCCTTGTTGTCCTTTCACTTGGTTCTTGCCAGAGGATAATGGACAGCGGAAAGGAAGGTAAGAGCATATTGTTCGTGGAATGCATCCAGGGCATCAGCGATACAACTGCGATAAATGTAATTGCCACCGCCCCGAAATTCGGATACTCTCAAAGCCGAGTACCCGATGGAGCGAAGGTGTCTCTGAAGGCGGGAGGAAGGGAGATTCCTCTCAAACAAGGTGAAGTCTCTACGGCGCTCTTCCCCGTGGGGGCATTCTATACAACCGAGAAGATAGAAGGAGGGCAGACTCTCGAACTAACCGTTTCCGCCCCCGGAATTGAACCGGTATCGGCTACCACAGTGAAGCCCGCTGATGTGAGACCCTTCGAAACCACACTCGTTGAGGATGTGATTTACGGAGATGATTTCGGTCTAGGAGGCGAGTCAAAGAACGTTGTCAGGATGGACATTACTCCGGAAGATGATTCCATTGAAGACCATTATTACATGCTGATGTTCGAAGAAATGACCCGGCTTGACGAAAAAACTTACGTGACAAGGCCTTATCCTGTGCTGAGGGACGGAGGATTCTACACGTCTGATTTCGGAGACGCTGAGGTGGTCACGGCAAAGATATCCAGGTGGTCCTTCTTCGGGACAAGCCATATCTCATCTGCTGCAAACAAGATCCTTAACGCCTATATCTGGAGAGGAACTTCCCTTGCGGAGAACGGTAAACTGTCGGTGTATTTCAATGATGACAGAAGGTCCCGTAGGACAATGCGCGCTACTCTTATGACCGTAAGCCCGGAGTTCTACAGATATGCCAAATCCATGGAGTACAACAATGATGACAATGACATCCTGTCTCCTTTCTTCCCCTCGTCATATGCATACACTAACGTCAAGGGAGGATGCGGAGTCTTCGGAGCTGTGAGTTATAGAGTCGGAGAATGGGTAAGTACAAAATGATGAGGAAATGAACATGAGAACGGAAATATACAGCAGCGGATTACGCATTGCGCTGATAATGACAGTTTTACTTGTCGCGTCATCCTGCGCTAAGCAGAAGGCGGACATTACAGTCCATTACCAAATCCAAAACTCCTCAGGATATGATCTCAAAGTGGAGACTCCTTCCATATCTTTATCCATTCCGACAGGAGGGCAGGATACCTTCACGGATGTCTCTGAGGGATGGGATTACTACGGATCGTGCAGTTTTGATAACGTATTTGAGCCCGGCTTCTCTCTGACGATAACCTACGAAGGTGAAGACTACAAGTGCGAGGACGCGCGTAAATACACCAGCCTGCACACTTTCGCTTCATTCAGGATAAGAAAAGATTCGCCCAGGGAATACACCGTCACCTATGCCTTCAACCATGGAGAAATCGTTTATTGCCTTTCAGTCATGGGGATTCAGGTAGAGGAACCCTATTATGATTACGGCTTGCCTGAATGATGCCGTCTCCATATAAAGAACAGAGGAAAAGCCCGTAGGACCTTTCCTCTTTTTCACTTCGGGCCGGATGACCCTTAGTCCTCGATGTTTTTCATCGCCTCGCGGATCTTGCCTTCGATCTCGTCGCAAAGTTCGACATTGTCAGCGAGGAGCTGCTTGGTGGCTTCTCTTCCCTGGGCGAGTTTCTGGCCGTTGTAGCTGAACCATGAACCGCTCTTGGAGATGACGTCCATTTCGACTCCGAGGTCGACGATCTCACCGGTGTGGGATATTCCTTCACCGTAGACGATGTCGAATTCGGCCTTCTTGAAAGGAGGTGCCATCTTGTTCTTGACGATCTTCACCTTGGTGCGGTTTCCGAGAGCTTCATCACCGTCTTTGATCTGGGTGGTTCTGCGAACGTCGATACGGATTGACGCATAGAACTTGAGGGCGTTTCCTCCGGTCGTCGTCTCGGGATTTCCGAACATGATGCCGATCTTTTCCCTGAGCTGGTTGATGAAGATGCAGCAGGTTCCGGTCTTGCTGATGTTCGCGGTGAGTTTGCGGAGAGCCTGGCTCATGAGCCTTGCCTGCAGACCGACCTTGTTGTCTCCCATTTCCCCTTCGATTTCAGCTTTTGGGGTAAGGGCTGCGACGGAGTCGATTACGATGATGTCGATGGCTCCCGAGCGGATGAGATTGTCCGCCACCTCGAGGGCCTGCTCACCATTGTCCGGCTGCGAGATGTAAAGTGAATCGAGGTCGACACCGAGGGCCTTCGCGTAGGTACGGTCGAAAGCATGCTCAGCGTCAATCATTGCGGCGATTCCTCCCTGCTTCTGCGCCTGGGCGATCGCATGGATAGCAAGAGTCGTCTTACCGCTGGATTCGGGTCCGTAAATCTCAATGATCCTTCCCTTGGGGTATCCGCCAATACCGAGGGCATGGTCAAGAGCTACAGATCCGCTAGGAATGACCTGCACATCCAGCTGGGGCTGGTCGCCCAGTTTCATGATTGTCCCTTTCCCGAAATCTTTCTCGATCTTGTCGATGGTAGCCTGCAATGCCTTGAGTTTCCCGGCATTGGACTGTCCTTCTTCTGGTGCTGTTGTTTTGGCCATTTTGAAGTAGATATACTAGATGTTTTTAATAAAAGTGATGTTCCCTTGAAATCGGGGAAACATCTACGGCAAATATATCAAAATTCCATGCAATCCCGAAATACTTTCGTATCATTTCCGGAGGCTCCGCTCCCGGAGGCATGAGGATGAATTTGCCATAAGTCTCCTCCTTTTTCATTTCAGGTGCAAAGATAGACGGACATTGTGCCATAAAATGGGTACAAGCTAAAATTCTTCAATTTTTTCGCAATTTTTTTGCGAACTTTGGTTTTCAAGACAGGATCAAGTTTCCATGAAGACCAAGCTGCTCGGCAAAACCCCTTCAGAACTCAAAGAGATAGCGGTATCTCTGGGCCTTCCCTCATTCACCGGGGGACAGATCGCCCAGTGGATATACGTGAAGAAAGTGGGGGACTTCTCCCAGATGACCAACCTCTCTAAAGTCGCCCGGGAAAAACTTTCCCAGGATTATGAGGTCGGGATAACGCCTTATTCCCTTTGTCAGGAGTCGAAGGACGGTACCAGGAAGTACCTTTTCCCTGTGGAATGCCGTATCGGGAAGGATTCTTTCGAGAAGAGTTCCATTGAGGCCGTGATGATTCCGGAAGGAGACAGGAAGACACTCTGCGTCTCTTCCCAGGCGGGCTGCAAAATGGGATGCCGTTTCTGCATGACAGGAAGGCAAGGGTTCCACGGCAATCTTGACGCTGCGGATATCCTTTCGCAGTTCCTGGCAGTCGAGGAAAGTGGAGAACTCACCAATGCCGTCTTCATGGGAATGGGCGAACCGCTGGACAACTACGATAATGTCAAACGCGCTCTGGATGTCCTCACTTCAGACTGGGGCTGGGGATGGAGCCCGAAGAGGATCACCCTTTCTTCGATAGGCGTTCTTCCCAATCTGAAGCGTTTCCTTGACGAGACCAAATGCCACCTTGCGATCTCTCTCCATGATCCTTTCCCCGAGGAAAGGGAAAGCATGATGCCGGTCGAGAAAGCATACCATATGGAGGATGTCCTGTCCCT
>DBWN01000067.1:0-7034 GCA_002308935.1 Bacteroidales bacterium UBA1237
ATCAGCATCAATTCATGCCCCCACCAAGTGGCTTTCGGAAGTTTCTCCAGGCTGAATTCCATACCTTTTGACAAGCACAGAGTGTCAAATCCGGAAGGATTATCCTGCTCTTCCATGCAATAGATTATCGGACCACGTTGGACTGCCCGTTTGCCTTTCTCTTCATTCCCAAGGAGAGAATCTACAGTATCCACGGGCATGTCAAGGATGAGTTCGATGCTGTCGCCATCCTGCCACTTCCGATTAAGGATCGCATATCCTGCATCCATAACCACGCTTTCGTAAACACTGTCATTTACGCTGATGGTGTAGCCTCCGCACCAGGACGGGATACGGAGACGGACCTCCGCTTTGACAGGTTTCGAAAGTTCCAGGGTAAGAGCCACATAGCCATCAAAAGGATAGGCGGTTGTCTGATGGACAGTCATTTCTTTCCCATTCACTTTGACATTAGCCTTTCCTCCCATATACAGGTTCACCCACAAGGCTTCCTCAGAGGTGCCGTAAGTGATATTACCCAAATATGGGATTACACGGAACAGGTCCATGGCGCTGCCTGGAGTATCATCCCAAGTCAGACGGGATAAGTTCCCAATTGATGACAACGGCGATTCTGAAAAAAAGCTGTCCCCTTTTAGGGAAATACACGGAAGTACCTTATTATAAAGAGTTTGCTCCAGATCATCTGCGTAATACCCGTCACCGCTGATTCTGAGCTGGCCAGCGTCGTTGAAAACCTTTGAGACTGCTTTGCTGACCTCACAGGTGTCCATCGCTGCCTGATGCTGACCTGTCCCGTTTTTCAAACGGGTCACCCAGGTGCTGCGCTTAACCGCAAGGTCCGTGTCTCTCTCAAACTGCAGGGAATACCCGATCCCTTCTACAGCCTTGGAGACCATCGGGGGCTCAAAGTGGCGCTCCGTCCATTCAATGCAGAGAGGCAGGGTTATGTCTTTGTTAATGAGAAAATAAGGGGTCCAGAAGTCATCTTTGACCTCCTGTTCATAGAAACTGACAAACACCATTTCAGCGGCGTCTTTCTGACCTTTTCCTCCGCATTCGCTTAGTAGTAAGGGTGACACCAACACCAGTAAAAGCAAACTCTTTCTCATAGAGACCAAATATGTTCGGTTGTTTTAAATCCAAAGCGAAGCCGTAAATGCGGCTTCGCCTTGGAATATATGATTCTTCAGAAGAATCTACTTGGACTGGACAGCACCGATGTCGGTCTTGCCGCCCTTAATGAACGGATTGCCGTTAATATCGGTTCCGAACTTCTCCAAGAGGGCCTTGACATCAGAGGTGAACTTAGGACTCTCGTAGGAGTTGTACGGGAATGTTCCGACAGTTCCAGCTCCGAGAGCGGCGCCCTTAGGCATATAGTTCTCACCAATGAAGTCTGTGAGTTTGTTGTACTTGAACACAGCATCTTTGTTCTGGAGATCCTCGTCGGCCACCATGTCAACATCTGGATTGTTCAGGAAATCAGTGGCAGGGACAGTATGCTCATAAAGGAGGTTGCCTTCCTGAGGGCCATTACAGTTCCAAAGCTTTCCAGTGACGATGTTATTGTTGAATGTTGTGCTGGCACTTCCGCCCTCGATAGGCCACTCCTCGATAAAGGCATGATTGTCACTCTTGGAACACCAAGTCCGGAGAAGCATGTTATTGGCTATGATAGCGCAGGTGTTGTAGCGGCAATAGAAGCTACCCCACCAGTTACCATTGTCCTCATAGAAGTTGAGACTGTTGATGACAGTGTTGTTTACAAACTGCACATCAACACTCTGGTAGAAGTACACGGAACCGGCATAACCGTCATGCTTGATGGAACGGTTATTGGCGATGATATTACCAACGATGACAGCCTTGTTAGGATTGGATCGGCTAGGTCCGTCCTCAATGGAGAACGCGCCGGCATGGCCGTTAGCCACGTTATCTGTGATCACGCAGTCATAGACAGTGATGTTGGCCCATGAGTCGTCCTCGATGGTTGAGAAGGCGCCGCCACGGTCTGCCTCATTGTGATGGAACCAGCAATGGTGAATCGTGACAGGGCCACCGATGACCTTAAGACCACCGCCGTGACCAGAGGCGGTCCAACCATTACGGATTTCAAAGTAGGAGACTTCAGCATAGCCATTCAGAGGGTTGGACGAAGTCGCGTCGTTCGCGAAATAGAAACAACGTCCCTTGTTGCCTCCGTCGATGACGGTAAGGTTGTCCCAGCTCTGCTCGGTGAAATCTTCGTTCCAACCGCCTGTGAGGGTCTTGTTCTTATTCTTGTCATCGAAGAGGATAGTTCCGTTGAAGACCGCGCCACCCTGGACACGGATCTCGGAGAACTCCTGAGCACCGTCAATGGCCTTCTGGAGGTCTTCGCCTGCCCTAACCTGAACGGGTTTTGCCAAACCGAAGACGCTGGTGACCAGCTTGTCTCCCTCAGTGGAAAGGGCATAACCCCAGAAGAAATAATTCTGCTCGGGATCCACGCCAGTGAGGTTCACAGTATGATCACCGGCAGAGAAGTTACCCTGAGGATATTCCTTACCCTTGGCAGGATCATTCTCGGTTCCGAAGATGTAGCCCCAAGACTCATAATCATCCGGGAATTCAGTCGTGAATTTGACATTAAATGTAGCGGTCTGAGCGTCAGCGTCCTTGCTCAAAAGGGACGTTGATAATTTGGCGTCCAAAGAATGAGCCTTCTGGTTGACGACGGCCTTGTCTTTAGAACCGGCGACAGTGAACTCGGCGCGGCGGATCTTGCCGGTGGTATTGCGCCTTACAGTGAAGCTGCCGTTGCCGTTCGAGGTGATCCAGTCATAAGAATCATCAGGAGTCACGTTGCCCGAGATCCCGTTGATGGTGAAGGTCGAGGGCTGGTAGTCCACGATGATCCTGTAAGGATTCTGGTAGAACACCTCGCCTTTCTCCTCGCAACCGGCAAGGAGAAGCAGGGCGGCACCCATTATCGCGTAAAATATCTTTTTCATGCTTTATTAATCTTATTTAAAGTCATCAAACTAGCGCCAGGACGGAGGGTTCTGAAGAGCCCCGTTGGCCTTGGTGATCTCATCAGTAGGATAAGGGAAGGTCAGGCACTTGTCACTCCAGACCTTGACAGGAGACTGGTAATCCGGGTAAGGAGCCACAACGTAAGGTGACTCAGGATTCATTCTATCCTCGTAGATTCTAACCCTGGGGTGAGAGTTGAGCTCGTTAAGAGCGAGTGCCTTGATCTCAGCGTTGCCGGAGACAGCCCACCTCTTGCAGTCGAAAGCGTGGTCGGCGGCAAACTCGAAAGCCAGCTCGCAGCGGCGCTCGTGATAGAGGTCTGTCCAGGTGGCGTTGCCGGAGAGGGGCTTCAGGTGCGAGCGCTCGCGGATTTTATTGATGTCCGTGGTCGCGGCGGCGGCGTTGCCCTTGGCGAGGTTGGCCTCGGCGCGGAGCAACATACAGTCCGCGAAGCGGATAACTGTCCACATCACCTGGGTAGAAGGCATGTTACTGTTGTCAAGGACGGTAGTACCGACGCAGTTGGCAGGCTCGAAAGCCTCCATGTACTTGTTGCACTGGAATCCCACATCGAGGTTGACAGGGGTGTAGAAGCGCATCTTCTCGCCGAAATAGGTGAACTCGTCGTTGTACTCAAGGATAGTCTTGGCAAGACGGGGGTTCTTCTCATCCTGATAGTCAGAAACTCCGTCACCGTTGGTGTCCTCGTTGTCCTTCGCCATTTCCTCGTAGAGGTCAAGAGTAGGACGGATCTGGCCCCAGCCATTGAACTTGCCCCATCCCTTGTCCTCAAGCATAACGCCGGGAAGCTCGACTCCACCGTTTCCGGAATAGTCAGCGCCACCCGTTCCAGGGATGCCCCAGCAGTACTCTTTGCCCCAGAACTTCTCGTAGTCAGAGGTGAAAAGCTCGTTGAAATCAGCGACGAGCCCGCGGCCATAGGTCTGCTCAAGTTTGTTGACGCACTCGATCACATTATCCCATTTGGAGGTGTCCCACATTGCCCAGTATGCATAAACCCTTGACATAAGGGCGACAGCGGAAGCTTTGTGAGGACGGCCGCGCTCAGCTGTAGTGTAACTCTCGAAACGACCGAGATGCTCCTCAGCCTTCTGCAGGTCAGAGATGATGTATGCGTAGTTATCCATGACAGTGGGAAGCTGCGGAGGAATGGTGTAGTTGTAACCACCCTCAACATCCTCATAAGCCACGAAAGGAACACCAAGCTCCTTGGTTCCGTAACGATAAGCGATAAGGAAGTGGTAAAGGGCGCGCATGAAATACGCCTCTCCTAGGACGCGGTTCTCAGTGTAAGTGAGTTCCTTGTCTTTCTGCTTCTTGAGAAGGTTATCCACGACCCAGTTGGCCTTGGGCATACCGTAGCGGTTGTAGCACCTCCACCAAGTGTCGGTCAGAGGTTCCTCGTCACCAGTGTAAGTAAGGGTAGCAAGGTTATTGAAACCACGGGGCTTAGCCCAGACCATGTCATTGGCGCAGCCCTGCTCCCAGTAAATCGTACGGCTGTACATTCCGTCACGCTCCCAGAGGCCGTAGTAGCAATTCTCAATCGCGACCTCAACCTGCCTGTCGGTCAGGAAGTAGTTGTCCTGAGCGGGGGTTCCCTCACTGGAGTAGTCCAGAAGGTCGTTGCAGGAAGTGAGCGAAAAGGCACAAACAGCAGCAATTGCTATTGAAATATATCTTTTCATATTCTCGTCAAATTAGTAGTTGAGTTTCACACCGAAGGCGAAAATCTTGTGGACCGGGTAAGTCAGGGTGTCGTAACCACCGACCTCGGGATCCATTCCGGAGTACTTGGTGAAGGTGAAGAGGTTCTCACCAGAGAAGTAGATGTTGCAGGAGGAGTTCCTCTCAGCGAAGTGAGGGAGCCTGCGCATGAGCTTGGTAAGGTCGTAGCCGACGGTCACGTTCTTGATACGGAGGTAGCTTCCATCCTCGAGATACCAGCCTGAAGGCGTCGCCATATTCTGGTTAGGATCATTCCTGGAGAGAAGCGGGATGGTGGAATCGCGGTTGGTCTCGCTCCATGCGTTGAGGATCTCCTTGGCGCGGCTGAAGTTACCCTCGACATCGGTGAGGATGAGCTGCTTGGCCATGTAGGCGATCTTGTTGCCGGCCACACCCTGGAGCATCATGTCGAAGTTGAAGTTCTTCCAGGTGAATCCGCCGGAAAGGGCGAAGGTGTACTTCGGAGTAGGATTGCCCAAAAAGACACGGTCGTCCGTGTTGATCCTGCCGTCCTCATTCACGTCGGTGAACTTGAGGTCTCCCGGACGGGCGCCAGGCTGGATGAGCTTGCCATCCTTCTGGTGGTCATAGACATCCTCCCAGCTCTGGAATATTCCCTCGTAAGGAATCATGTAGAAGGAATTGATCGGCTGACCGACCTCACTGCGGTAGATCGCCGTGGTAACGAGACCATAGCTGCCACCACCGACCCAGGGAGCTGAATTACCCTCGGAGTCGAACACTCCGGTGTTGATGACGCGGTTGCGGTTGTAGGCGAAGTTGCCGGTGACATAGTAGTTGAAGTCCTTGCTGATCTTGTCTCTCCAGGTGGCCACGAACTCGATACCACGGTTGTTAATCTCACCGAGGTTGATCTGCTTGGGGTTCAAACCGATATAATCAGGCCAGTCCATACTCTGACCCTGGATGAGGTTGAAGGTCCTCTTGTTATAGACATCGAGGGACATCGACAGGCGATCCTTGAAGAGATCGATGTCGAGACCGAGGTCGGTCTGCTCGGAGGTTTCCCATGTCAATTGGGAGTTGAAAGCGGTTGTGAGGGCATAAGTGACACCTCTCAAGACACCACCATTACCACCTCCGGTACGACCTGCCAATGTAGGATCGGAATTGTCGCCCATCTGGGAGAGGGTCGGGGATTTGTAGTTCCAACCGATGGAGCCGAGGTTACCGACGCGTCCCCAGGAACCTCTGATCTTCACGAGGTTGATGTTCTCGCTCTTCGGGAAGAAAGGCTCGCTGGAGAGCTTCCAAGCACCTGTGACGGCGGGGAAGTCACCATGGTTGTACTCCATAGGGAGACGACCGGCATAGTCACGACGCCAGGAGGCGGTGACGAAATAGCGGTCATCGAAGCTGTAGGAAAGTCTGCCGACAATAGCTTTGTTGGCGTCGTTGTTATAGTAGTCACTGGGAATGCCATAAGCTCCTGCCTGCGAGAAATACTGCATGGAAGGATCCTCGATCTCAAAACTGGAAGCGGACATGCTGAAGCCCCTGTTCCAGTCACGGTTGAGGGTGAAAGCTCCAAGGGCGCCCACGGTGTGCTTGCCGAAGGTGCGGTCGTAGGTGAGAGTCATCTCATTACGCCATCCGTCGCTGCGGGAAGCGCCTTCGGAAAGTGAGTTGGTCAAGCTGGGCTTACCAATCTCAGGACGCTTGGGATCAAAAGATTTGGAAAGGCCTTGACCGATGTTGTAAGAGAACTGGTCGACGAACTTGAGGCCCTTGACGATGTTGGCGATCTCGACTCCGGTGGTGGACCAGAAGCTGGTGCTGTGACCATACTGTGTCTGCGCAAGGAGGAGACGCAGGGGGTTCACGGCGTCACCGTGAAGACCTGCGAAGTTACTTCCATACTGGGCGACATAGGCGGGATCCTCGGTGGTGGTACCTCCATAGGAACCTGCATAAGGTCCGGCGGTGGCATAAGCCTCAGCGGACGGCGGCATATAGAGAGCGGAGAGGATGGTTCCGGTGTGGCTGGATCCAGTGTCTGTTCCGCGGCTCTTGCCGTCACCAAAGTGGATGTTCTCGGTGATCTTGAGCCACTTGTTCATCTGGTACTGTCCGTTGTAGCGGACACCCAGGCTTCTGGCGAATGTACCGACGAGGACGCCGGGGTTGTCGCTGAATGTGAAGGTCAGACGGCTCTTGAGGGCGTCAGTACCATAGTTCAGCGTGGCGGTGTGACGCTGATAGAGGGCGTCACGGAAAATCTCGTCCATCCAGTCAGTGCGGGTGGT
>DBWN01000067.1:7147-7657 GCA_002308935.1 Bacteroidales bacterium UBA1237
GTGACGGATACCGGTGACGAGGTCATACTCGACATGGATACCGTTGCTGGCCTTCTTGGTGGTGACGAGGATAACACCGCCGGCTCCGGAAGAAGCACCGTAGATAGCGGCGGATGCTGCGTCCTTGAGGACGACGATGCTCTCGATGTCATTCATGGATGTGATAGGACCACCAGGGACTCCGTCGACAACCCAGAGGACACCGTCACCGTTGCGGGAACCTTGTCCACGGATGAGGATGCCGGGGCCGCTGGTAGGTGAACCGTTGCTGTAGGAAACAACGACGCCAGGGACCTGGCCCTGGAGCATACCGGTGGTAGATGTGACAGGACGACCGGCGAGTTTCTCGGGATTGCTTACGATACCGACAGAAGCGGACAGGTCCTTCTTCTTAGTCTGGGCACCGTAACCAAGTGCGACAGCCTCCTGCAGCATCTCGGCATCTTCAACAAGGACGATGTCGATGACCGAACGGCCGTTTACATTCACGTTCTGGGTCTGATAGCCGAG
>DBWN01000155.1:0-328 GCA_002308935.1 Bacteroidales bacterium UBA1237
ACACGTGTGGAATTAGGGAATATTCCCCAGAAGAAATCCATCTTCCACATTTCAACGGCCTGTGCCTGTCCCTTCTGGCTGACAGTTATCATGGCGCCGTAGTCACTGTAGTCCACATCCTCCTTGCTGCAGCCCATGTAGATATAATCGGTACGGGCAGCACCGGGATTCTCGGCGATCGTCACGTTGACGACGTCACCGTCCTTCTCGACCGTGATCCAGTCAGCATCGGGGGCCTCGGCATAGAAGTCCATATTCGTCACTGCCGTGAACGTGTAGGTCATTCCCTCCTTAGGGGCGGAAAGGGTTCCCCAAGGTCCGACTCCCA
>DBWN01000155.1:368-2787 GCA_002308935.1 Bacteroidales bacterium UBA1237
ACCTGCTGAAGGGCCTCACCAGTTATTGTGATGTGTCCGACTCTCGGTTCCCTGCCGGCGTTGAGCGTCAGAGTGACCGGAATGACTTTGTCGGAAAGGGCTTTGGTCTCCTTGACAGTGATCCAAGGAACATCGGAGACAGCCTTCAGAGCGACGTTGGCCTTGACCGGGACATCGATTTCACCTCCTTCATATGAAGCGGTGATAGAGTCTCCGTCAATGATTATTCCGTCCATCTGGGACTGAGTTATAGTCACAGTCTTGGACAGAGAACCCGCCTTGAGAGTGAGGATCGCCTGACGTGAGGAATAATCAGTGTTGGCCATGACGGCAAGCTTCAGCACTTCGGCTCCGGTCCCGCTGAGTTTCGAAGCGACGACCCATTTTTCAGATAGTTCAGCCGTCCATGAAGCGTCCGAAGAAACATTCACTTCGGCTATGTTCGCCTTTGCGGGCACGGTGATTTCCGTAGCCCCTACATCCAGTCTGGACGCCTCTTGCTGCGTCTTGGTGCAGGCCGCCAGAGCGGCTGCGCACAATAGGATGACAAATATTCTTTTCATATGTTTGAATAACTATTTTACAGTCTTGAGATATGCATCTATCCCGCTTTTGAACGCGGACCAGTAATCGAACATCTTTATGTGGCACAGGTCGAAGATGAAAAGGCCGTCGGAATTGGCCAGGCAAGTCTTCACGATATCGGGTATCTTGCCCTGCTGGCCTCCGTTCTCGAATCCGCTGCCGTTCCCTATATCAGGACCGGCGGCAAAAGGTACAGCCCCTGAAATCCTCTTCGCGCCCAGTTTGCAGAATCCTTCCATCGTCCACTCGGAAGATCCGTGGATATTGTCTACCCCGGCATAAGCGCCCAGGAACATGAAGTCCAGAAGATCCGCCAAGGCGGCTTTCTGGTAATCGGATCCCGCCCATGGATAATCCTGCTTGCAATTGTAGGAAGAACTCGCCCAGTTGACTCCGCTGGTGTAATAAGTGGAGTACCATGCTCCCACGTAAACCCCGAAACGGATGTCCTTGTTCACCGAATGGACCTTCTCCGCGGCTTTCGCCACCAGATCGTGGATAGTCTTCACCCTGAAAGTCAGCCACTGCCTCTGGAGGGAAGAGACGCTTGAAGGAAGACTCTCCGTTCCAGGAGAGAACACCGAAGAAGGCCACGATGAAAGATTCTGCCCGATGAACTGTCCGAACGCCTTGCGGCTTTCTTCCGAGAAGTCGCTCATAAGGCCGCTGTCATCGTAACGGCAACGGTCGAGCACTATCCCGTCAAGTCCTTCGTAGGAAGCCAGTTCACCGCAGAGAGTCACCACGAAATCCTGCACGTCCGGATTGGCCGGATTGAGGAAACGCGGACCGTAATCTTCCACGTCAAGGCAGTTGACGAGGCCCTCTTTCCTGTTCTGTACCGTGCACCAGGAGCGTTTGCTTTCATCCGAGTAAACCATTCCCTCGTGACCGAGGCCGTAAGGACACAGATAACCGCCCACAAGGGTATTGATGGCGGCATTCACCCTGAGCCCCGCGGCATGACCTTCTTCAATGAAGGCCTGCAGGTAATCGAAGTCGGCAGTCCTTGTCGCCCACTCGTAGGAACTTCCTTTCCAGCGGTCAATCCTTTTGAGAGCGGGAGCGACCTTGGAGGAGAAAAGCACGTCCCCTGTTGTGGGACGGACGTCCACTATGATGTCGGTGAAACCGGTCTGGGCAATCTTGAGGCAGTCCTCCCGGATCTTGTCACGGCTGTTGGCGTAGTCGTCGAAGTTCGCCGCAGCGTCGATCCAGACATAGCGTGGCTTCCCGACTATCCCGTCATCCGGATCATCAGGCACAACGGGAGTCGGAGTCGGGTCCTGATCGTCCCAATCATCGTCCCATTTGTAGCCGGGGTCCGGCTTGCTGCAGGCGAAAACCAGCAGAACCAGTGACAGTATTACGGTAAACCTTCTCATTTCTTCTTCAGGATTACTGCGCTTCCCACGGGACGCTGCGCCCCGTCGGATTCCTTGATGGTGGACTTGCCTCCGACCAGAAGGCAGGAAGAACCTCCCCCGTCGAGATTGAGGGCCTCGGTGCAGCCGAGATCCTTCATCACCTTGGCGACCTCTCCGGTGGAGAGTCCGTCAATCCCTTCCGTCATGCGGCGTCCCTCGCACACGAAAAGAACAAGCCTCGTGCCTGTGGAACCTATGGCGGTCCTTGGGTGGCGGTCCTTGGGCATCTTGTCGTCAGAGCCTCCTCCGTAGAAGAGTTCCTCTTTCCAGGAGTCAACCACCTTTCCGTCATGGACGAGCACCGGGCCCGCTCCTATCGCGGTCTGAGCCGAGAATTCGGAGGCCTTCTCCGGGAAAACGGCATCAGGAGCCTGCAGAGGCGAGGATTCCCAGGAATTCTTCGCCGG
>DBWN01000263.1 GCA_002308935.1 Bacteroidales bacterium UBA1237
GGTATCTTGTGATGGGGGCAGACAATATGTCCTTCGGCAGTAAGCAGGTCACCTTCCTTTCCCGACACATGGTACAGTATCGTGGAATTTATAGCGAAGGTCAGGTTCTCCTGCTGGTTCACTATCGCTGCGAAGACAAGGTCAGCCAGAGTGAATATCGCACCTCCCTGGCACACTCCGCCGGCATTGAGGTGCTGAGGAGTCACAAGGAGTTCAGCCTTGGCGTATCCGGGAGAGACCGTAAGGAGTTTAACGCCTATCTGCTTTGCGAAAAGGTCTCCATCTGATAGGAATTCTTTGAGAGTCATTTTATGTCCAATGTCAAGTTGTTGTGTTTATATTACTGTATCATAGAAGAATGCGCCAATCAGTCGTTTTCCTCCTGAGAAGGTTCTTCCTCCTTTTCCACCTTATCTTTCTTCTCTACAGGAAGAATGAGATTCAGAAGAATGCCCACACAAGCTGAAAGGCCCACTCCAGTGAGTGAGAACCCACCTGCTGAAAGGACGGCTCCGCCTACACCCACAGTAAGCATTATGCTGGTGATGATTATGTTCCTTGTTACACTGAAGTCGACCTTGTTCTTCACCATGCTCTGTATGCCCACGGAGGAGATGGTCCCGAAAAGGAGCAGCATTATCCCTCCGAGAACAGCCTGAGGTATGCTCTGGAGGAAGGCGTTGAGTTTGCCGAAGACGGAGAAGAGTATAGCGGTGACGGCTGTTATCCTGAGAACTGCAGGATCGGTGACACGTGTGATCTGCACTGCGCCGGTGACTTCACTGTAAGTGGTGACCGGAGGGCATCCGAGGAAGGAAGCCGCAAGGCATGCAAGACCGTCTCCAAGGAGTGTCCGGTGAAGTCCCGGATCCTTGACGAAGTCCTTCTTTGCCACATTGCTTATTACGTAAATGTCACCCACATGCTCTATCACGCAAGCTATCGCTATAGGCATCATGAAAAAGAAAGGAGCCCAGTTGAAAGCGGATAACTGCCAATGCCTTATATTGGAAGGCAGAGAAAACCAGGGAGCGTCAGCCATGCCGGAGAAATCCACTTTGCCCAGGCATATGGAAAGTACGTATCCGACAGCAATCGCTATCACTATGGGAAGGAGACGGAGCATTCCTTTCCCGAATATGAGCACGTTCACAGCCGTAATCAAGGAAACTATCGTCAGAAGCCAGTCAGTCTTGGCCATATTGACCGCGGTACTTGCAAGTGATAGACCGATAAGGATGATGACAGGGCCTATGACAACGGGAGGGAACAGGCGTTTAAGAAGATTCTCACCCTTCCATCTTACAAGGGCGGACGCAATCATGAAGACCACAGAAGCGCCGGCAACTCCGGCCATCACCCCTGGGAGACCCCATTGCTGGGACGCGAGAATGATAGGAGGAATGAAAGCGAAACTGGATCCCAGGAATACTGGAACCATCCTTTTTGTGACAAGGTGGAAGATCAACGTTCCGAGTCCGGCCGAGAACAGGGCGGTAGAAGGATCCATCCCGACAAGAAGGGGCATCAGCACCGTGGCACCGAAAGCCACGAACAGGAACTGGATGCCGACCACTGTCTTTTTGAGGGGCGGAAGTGTGGGGTTGTCTATGGAATTTACCATAATATCAAGTTGTACGTTTATAGTTTTTCTTATCGGTAAGTGATAAAAGAATTGTATTTGATTTATTCTTTAGATAATATAGCTTATTTCCTTGAACCCGAACTCTTTTCTTTCTCCTTTCTCATTCTCCACGACAAGCTGTCCGAGTTCATTGACTCCCACTATCTTGCCCTTGAAGACTGCGCCGGTTTTGCAGTCGGTGTATTCGTGTACTTCACCGAATCTGTACATCAATCTCTCATAGGTGTCATTAAGAGCGACAGGAAAATCCAAAAGGGGGAGTCTCTCCCCAAGAATTCCGCAGAACTCTTCAAGTAGTCCGTCGGTGGAGAACCTTTCTCCTGTCAGGGCAGACATCGAGGTCGGGTTCATCAGCATGGGGTCGAACTCCTTCTGGTTGACATTTATTCCGATCCCGAGGATGCTGGATCCGACCATAGCCCCGTTGAGGGTATTCTCTATCAGCATGCCGCAGATCTTCTTGTTCCCGACATAGATGTCATTCGGCCACTTGATACGCGAGTTGATCCCGTGGGAGTTCAGAAGGTCCCATACAGCAATCGTCGTCACTTGGCTTATCCTGAACTGGTCAAGAGCCCTGACCTCGGGGACGCCGTCATTTCCAGGGCGGAGAAGAACCGAGAAAGTCAGATTGTCACCCGGAGACACTTTCCAGGAATTTCCCCTCTGACCGCGGCCCGCGAACTGGTTCCTGGCGGAGACAACTGACAGATTGTCAATCTCGTCAAGATGCCTACTTATCTCATTATTAGTGGAATCCACTTCATCGAGCCACTTTATTTCGAATGCGTATGTCATGGGTGCGTTTTTTGTGCTATATTTGCGTGATAATATATATCATGGGCTAATATGTCCGTTCCGCTTTGCAAAAATAAAACATTTGCCGGAAAGAGAGCCATTCAGCCCTTGTTCACTTAGGAAATTCAAGAAGAAAACAGAAAATGAGAGTATCTGCAGTTAAAGTCATAGCTGACGCCATGCTCGAGAAGAAGGCTCAGAACGTAGTTTCACTGGACCTCCGCTCCATAGGCACAGCGATCACCGACCATTTCGTGATATGCAACGCGGACAACACCACACAGGTGGCTGCCATCGCTGACAACGTCCTCGTGAAGATGGACGAGAGGCTCGGCCTCAAGGTTCTCCGCATGCAGGGTCTCGAGAATGATTTCTGGATCATCCTCGACTTCGGCGACGTGGTGGTGCATATTTTCCTGACCGAATACAGGGAGTTCTACCGTCTTGAGGACCTCTGGGCTGACGCCAAGAAGAAGGTTCACACCGATGAACCCAAGGTCGTCACCAAGGAGGGAGCCCCCAGGGTGAAACCCAAGGCTGTCGCCAAGGTCAGGGCATCAGTCCGCAGGACAAAAAAATCGGAGGAATAACGGATGGCTAATGATCCTACAAACGGGCAGCAGAACGAACCCCAGAAAAGGAGGACTGTAAGCATAGGGTTCTCATGGCTCTATCTTATCCTCATCGCGGGTATCGCGTTCATGCTGTTCAATAACTCGGGCAGCAATCCCCAGAAGGTCGAATGGGATGAAGTCCAGCAGATGATCGCCGACGGCGACGTCAAGCAGATCGACTTCGTAAGGAACGACTACAGGGGAAACATCACCATACGCCCGGACCGTATCCAGAAGTACGCTGACAAGTTCGGAGGCACTGTCCCCGCCAAGTCCCCGCACTTCAACTTCCTCGTGTCGTCCAAATTCGACCCCGAGCTCACTTTCGGCGAAATGAACGCCTCCCTTCCTGAGGAGTACAAGTTCAAGGTCGTCATGCTGAACGACTCCAAGATCTGGGGTTCGATCATCGAGTGGCTCATATTCCCCGTCCTCCTCATCCTCATGTGGATCTGGATGTTCAGGGGCATCGGCAAGAACATGGGCGGCGGTCCCGGAGGACC
>DBWN01000045.1 GCA_002308935.1 Bacteroidales bacterium UBA1237
GCAAGCCAGATAAACAACCCTCTGGCGCTCCTCAAGAAGAAAAACGACGAGGACAATGCCCATTTCAACGCCCACATGAGGACGGTTTTCAAAGTCGCACCTCATCTGGATCTGACCCTGATGGGTTCATATTCATACAACGTCGTAGGAAAATCGCATTATTTCCCGACCGCCGTATGGAGCAAAGGAGAAGCATACCGGGGGGAAGACAAGATTCAGGACGTCTTGGGGAACGCCGTACTCTCTTATACGAACGACTTCGGGAAGAATCATCTCGAGGTGCTCGGGCTCTCAGAATTCCAGAGCCGCAGGATGGAAGGGTTCGGGACGACAGTGTCAGGGTTCACGACAGACAGGTTCGGCTACTACAATCTTTCCGCCGGGGCATACCTCCCTTGGGGCGGAACGACTTCCTATTATGAGAATCCCAAACTACTGTCGTTCATGGCACGGGCCAGTTACGCCTACGATGAAAAGTACATCCTGACTTTCAACGCCAGAGGTGACGCCTCATCCAAATTCGGGCAGAACCACCGCTGGGGATTCTTCCCATCGGTTTCAGCCGCATGGAATCTGGACAAGGAAGAGTTCATCAAAAACATAGGATGGGTCTCCTCCTTGAAGATTACCGCCGGATTCGGGCTGTCCGGCAATCAGGACGCGATATCTTCTTACAATTCCCTCCAGATGATAGAGCCCGTCGGGATAGTGATTGAATCAGGAGCTCCTGTAGTCACTTTCGGAATAACCCAAAACGCGAACCCCGACCTCAAATGGGAGGTGCGCTCCACGGTCAATGCCGGAATAAGCGCCACCTTCCTCAATGACCGCCTTTCATTCGCAGCCGACTGGTACTACTCCAGGACAACGGACATGCTGTATAATTACGACGTGTCGGTTCCGCCTTTCGCTTACGGGAAACTCCTTGCGAATCTCGGCTCGATGTCAAACAGAGGTCTTGAAATCGGCCTTGGCGGCAACATCATCGCCCAGAAGGACATGTCATTGAACGTTAACGTCAATGTCGCTTTCCAGAAGAATAAACTCATTTCCCTAAGCGGATACTATCACGGTGAATACTTGGAAGCCCCGGGAATCAGCATCATTGCTGCCCTTAATGGAGCAGGATTCCACGGAGGTTACAACAATATCACATATCAAATGATAGGACAGCCGCTCGGGGTGTTCTATCTGCCCCACTGTACAGGCCTTGTCAAGGAGAATGACGGAACATATTCATATGCGATCGAGGACATTGACGGTGACGGTATCATCGACATCGCCGAAGGTAAAGACCGGCGCATCTGCGGACAGGCTATGCCGAAGGCCATACTCGGCGCGAACGTGAGTTTCCGTTTCAAAGACTGGGACGCTTCCATGCAGGTCAATGGAGCATTCGGGCACAAGATCTACAACGGGACATCCCTCGGTTACTCGAACATGGCTTCCCTTGCCGATTACAATGTCCTTTCCTCAGCGCCCCAAAAGAACATCCACGACCAGACAGCTACTGACTATTATCTTGAGAAGGGCGACTACGTCAACATAGACTATCTTACGATAGGGTACAATTTCCCACTTAGAGGAATGAGGTACATGAAGAATCTGAGGCTTTCAGCATCCCTGAACAACCTCCTTACCATAACGGGGTATTCCGGGCTCACCCCGATGATAAACTCTTCCGCTGTGAACGGGACACTCGGTCTTGACGACAAGATCAGCTACCCGGTCTACAGGTCATATTCACTCGGCATCAGCTTACAGTTCTAAAGGAGGTGGACATGGAAAGAAAAATGAGCATTTCATTCATTCAGCACAGGACTCTCACGGCAGCGGCAACGCTTCTTTTGACCTGCCTTTCTCTGTGTTCATGCGAAAACTTCCTGAGGGAAGATCCAAAGGACAAGATATCGCAGGATGAGGCCTACCCTGATGCGTACCACCTGTATCTGGGCACGGTCGTTTCACTATACAGCAATATTGGAGGAAACGCTCCAAGCCAAGGAATCCAAGGGACATACCGTGGAATATACGATTACAACACTTTCACTACCGATGAGGCGATGATTCCTACACGAGGAGGAGACTGGTACGACGGAGGATTCTGGCAGAGGCTGTATCTCCATACATGGACCGAATATGAAGGCGGTCTTCAAGACACCTGGGAGTATCTGTACAAGGTCATTGTCTTGTGCAACAAATCAATAGCGGCCCTGCAAGAGACTTCTCTTATTGAGGGAAAGCAAAAGGAAGAATATATAGCCGAGGTCAGAGGTCTGAGGGCGATGTATTACTTCTACCTCATGGACATGTTCGGCAGGGTTCCGATAATAACGGACCCTGAGGCTACTATGACCACCGTGAAGCAGAATTCCAGAAGCGAAGTGTTTTCTTTCGTCACCGGCGAGCTGCAGGAAATTCTACCCCTGCTTAGTGAGTCCAAGAGCATAGTACAGGGTGATTTCTACGGAAGGATCACCCGGGATGTCGCCGTTTTCCTTCTAGCGAAAATCTACCTCAACGCCGGTGTTTACAACGATGACAATACCGCTGACGGAAAGATTCCGGACGGAGGGAAGATGATCTTCAGCATAGAAGGTACCAAGATGAACGCCTGGGAAGCATGCCTTCATTACTGCATGCAACTGGATGATGTCTACAGACTCGACCCCTTCTACGAAGACCCTTTCCAGGTTTACAATGAGAACTCTTCCGAGAACATCTTCACCATCCCGTCGGGCAGAGACCTGCCCCAGACTGAGTTCCAGTATCTTTTCCGAAGCAGACACTACTATCATGGCGCCGCATTCGGCTGGGCGGCTGAAAACGGTTCATGCGCCACTTCTTACGCACTTTCAGTCTATGGATATGAATCAGTGGACAATCCCGGGAAAGACATTGACCTCCGATTCGACGTCAATTATTATTGGGGAGAAGTTAAAGATCTTGAAGGGAACACCATAAAAGTCGGCGACGGAAGTCCTCTTGTTTATTATCCCGAGAAAGCCACTCTTGACCTTTCCGGAAGTCAGTGGGAGAAAACGGCAGGAGCCCGCATGCGTAAATATGAAGTTGATCCCAATGCCCTTTCTGACGGAAAGATCCAAAGCAATGACATCGTACTGTTCAGATATGCTGACGTCCTCCTTATGGAAGCGGAAGCATTGGTAAGGAACGGCAAAAACGGTAACGGTCCATTCAACATGGTAAGATCCAGGGCATTCTCTTCTGAGAGGGAAGCGACTCTTGACAACATCCTTGATGAAAGACTGATGGAGTTCGCATGGGAAGGCTGGAGGAGGAATGATCTGGTCCGCTTCGGCAAGTTCACCAGAAGTTACTCAGACCGTCCTGCATTGGAGGGTGAGGAAAGCGGATATACAACCGTATTCCCCATACCGGGGAATGTCATACTGTACAACACATCCATGACTCAAAATCCGGGATATTAGGATATGGCCAAAAGTTCTACTATATCAGGAGTGGTATTCATTATACTCGCTGTTCTGTTCACGTTCATGACCCTTTCTGACGGAGGATATAGCGGCAACCCTGTCTTCGAAGGCAAATATGCAGACCCCGAAGGAGCCGTGTTCGGCAAAGAATACTGGATTTATCCGACATCATCCCTCCCATACGGTGAACAGATGTTCCTTGACGCATTCTCTTCTGAAGACCTTACCCATTGGGAGAAGCACCCCAAGATCATCACATACAAGGATATTCCTTGGCTAAGGCAAGCCCTCTGGGCACCATCAATAGTACAGAAAGACGGCACTTTCTACCTCTTCTTCGGAGGTAACGACATGCACGAGAAAGGTGAAGGAGGAATAGGAGTGGCGACAGCCTCATCACCGGAAGGACCTTTCAAAGACGCACTAGGAAAACCGCTCATCGACGAAGTCGTGAACGGGGCACAGCCTATCGACCAGCATGTTTTCAGGGACGATGACGGTAAGTACTACATGTACTACGGAGGTTGGAGGCACTGCAACGTGGTACGGCTCTCGGACGACCTTGTGAGCCTTTCCGGATTCGAGGACGGGGACATCTTCAAAGAAATCACTCCTGAAGGATATGTCGAAGGGCCCTTCATGCTGAAAAAGGACGGAAAGTACTATTTCATGTGGAGTGAAGGGAACTGGACCGCATCTGACTATAGGGTGGCATATGCGATATCCGATTCCCCGATCGGCCCCTTCAAAAGAATCGGAACGATTCTGGAGAGTGACCCCGAAATCGCTACGGGAGCAGGGCATCATTCCATAATCAAAGGGCAGATGAGGGATGAATATTACATCGTATACCATCGCCACCCACTTGACCAGAAGGACGGGAACGACAGGGTCGTGTGCATCGACAGGCTGTTCTTCCGCAAAGACGGGACCATTGTCCCCGTGAAAATCACTGACAAGGGAGTGAAAGCCGCAAGGCTCGGAAGAAGGAATTTCAGGATGTTCTAAGGGAATTCCACATCCACTTTCTCAAGGGATACTTCCCTGGACATGTCATTGGGATTGGTACCGGGAACTCCTTCGGGTATTTCTTTCCCCAAACGGGAGTAGTAGTCCACCCAAAGTGAAGAGGTTTCCCCTGTCGAATCCTTGAAGGTCATGGGATTGGCCCTGAAAAGAGACTTACCGTCTTCGTCAACAAAGCTAAGCCATACCAGCTCGCTGCAATAAACCGTCTCATCTGAAGGGTCGAACGCGAAATCATAGCTCTTCCCGATATGGGATAGCGCCCTCGAAACTGCCCTGGCACAAACCTTTTCGCGGTCATTCCCTGTATACCTCATTACTCTGACCAAAGGTTTCCCGTCCGGGTCATGTGATGATGAATCCAGAAAGTCCTGCAAAGCCCCGACCGACACTCCATTTTCCGGTGAAGCGTCTATCACATAGGCATTCCCCTTTTCCAGATGGATTATCCCCACATGGGAGAAGGACATAAGGCTGTCCCCCGCCCTGGTCACTGCTTCTATCGCATCCACGAAATCGTTTCCGGGATTCGCCTGGAAGATCAGATCACCTTCCATGAGTTCATGATAGGGAGATACCCTCCCACATGAAAAAGTGATTGCGAATGCCAGAAAGAAAACCATCGCGCGGATGTGTCGGGAAAAAGATTCCGGTAAGAGTGTCATCAGAAAATTGTTATATCTTTGCGAAGTTAACAAAAAGGGCAGACAATCGATATCCCCGCTATGAGAACATCCGTTTCAGACAATGCAGCCCCAGTAAAGAAAAGGTTCGTTGGACTTGATGCGCTCAGAGGGTTCGCCATTCTGGGAATCATCCTCGCCAATTATCCGGAGTTCTCCCTATGGACCTTCCGAAGTGCCGAGGAGGTCGCCGCCATGCCCGGCGCCGGTCTTGACCGGATGATCAGATGGCTTCAGTACATCTTTATAGACGGAAAATTCTACACCTTGTTCTCCCTGCTCTTCGGAGTAGGATTCTCCATCATCCTGAGCAACCTCCGGGAAAAAGGCGTTGACGGGAACCGGATATTTCTGAGGAGAATGTTTATCCTCTCCATCATAGGGTTCATGCACCTGATGATTCTATGGAGCGGAGACATTCTGATGCTTTATGCCTTGATGGGAATGCTTCTTCCACTGTTCACTCCCCTGCCTGACAAGAAGATTCTTTCGTTCGCCGGATTTTTTCTTGCATTGCCTGTAATAAGTGACAGCATTTGCTCTCTTGCCGGAATAAGCCTTTCTGAGCCCCTGTACAACGCATGGCTTAGGAAAGCTGCGGACTTCGGGATTACGGAAAACAACATGGCCCAATATCTCACAGATTCGAAGTCATACTCTGATGTCCAGAATTTCCTCATCCAAGGGTCAATCGAAAGGATGTACGAGTTCGTCGATTCGCACAGATACTTCAAGGTGCTGGGATTGTTCCTCATCGGTTATGTGATCGGCAGACGGAAAATCTATGCGGACCTTGAAGGGAACAAGGGCCTTCTCAGGAAGATCTCCATCATCGGCCTCGGTGCAGGTCTTCCCCTTTCTCTTATCTACGCCGCCCATGCGATGAACGGTTATCCGGCAGGAAGGGTGTTCCATTCGTTCCTTTATCTTGTAAGTGTATACCCCACAGGGTTCGGATATGTGGCCTTCTTCTGCCTTCTTTTCCTTCGCCACAAGGATTTCTTCCTGTGGAAGTTTCTGGCGAAGCCGGGAAGAATGGCGTGCACGAACTACCTCGGGCAGTCCCTCATAGGAATCATTCTTTTCTACGGAGCATGGATGGGCTTGGGCCGAAACGCCTCCCTTGCCATGACTGAACTCATAGCATTGGCAGTGTACGCACTGCAAGCAGGATTCAGCGCCATATGGTTGGAATTCTTCAGATACGGACCAGTAGAATGGATATGGAGAATGCTTACATACAAGAAGCTGATTCCCATGAAAAAATGGCAAGGGTGATTTCGGTTCACTCTTGCTGACACCTCCTGCCTCAATTGTTCTTAAACCGGATTCTTGGAATCCAGACAAATAGTGACAGGGCCGTCATTCAGCAGTTCCACTTTCATATCCGCTCCGAATTCTCCGGTCTGGACCTTCTTCCCGATTGCCGATGACAATTCTTTACAGAAAGATTCATACAACGGAACTGCGATATCCGGTGTAGCGGCAGCGATATAAGACGGCCTGTTCCCCTTTTTGCAAGAAGCCATTAGAGTGAACTGACTAACAACGAGGACCTCTCCTCCAACGTCCATTACGCTAAGGTTCATCACGTCATTCTCATCCGGAAAAATCCTCATCTGGGATATTTTCCTGACAAGCCAACTTATATCGTCAATCGTATCTCCATAACCGACGCCAAGAAGAATCATCATACCCTTCCCTATAGAAGAAATGATCTTCCCGTCAACCGTCACGCTGCTGTGAGTAACTCTTTGTATTACCGCTTTCATGGATACTAATTTTAAAGATTGACCGAAGCAAGAGGAACTTCTTCTGACCCCAAACCTTCAGATGTAGCTTTCAAGGATATGTCACCAACTGTCCCGTCATTCTGGAGGACAACGAGGCATTTGCCGTAAAAAGCATGGCGTTTATTGTCCCTGAACCTTTCCATTGAAATTGGAGAGCCGTTGTCCACACCTGCAATGAACGCTGATCCGTTCACTTCGAACTCTACCAGATTATCAGCCCAAGGGCAGATATTGCCATCCTTGTCAAGGATTTCAACCGTGACGAAAGAAAGGTCCTTGCCGTCAGCATTGAGATTTGCCCTGTCCGGAGTAAGCCTTATCTGGCTGGGGTTGCCGGCTGTATTAATCATCTGGCGACCGATTTCCTTTCCGTCCTTGTATGCGGCTGCCTCAACTTTTCCGGGAACGTATTTCACCCTCCATTCGGCATGAAGACGGTCTGCCGTTTTGGAACTTCTGCCTTGGGAGACTCCGTTCACGAACAGTTCAACTTCATCCGCTCCGCCGTAATAGCACCACATATCAACATCCTGGCCTTCCTCCCAATTCCAATGAGGGAAAAGATGGATGAAGGTTTCATCCGTCCATTCTGCCTTGTATAGGTAATATATGTCCTTCGGGAAACCGGCCAGATCGACTATACCGAAATACGAACTTCTCGCTGGCCACCCATAAGGAGTAGGCTCACCAATGTAATCGAATCCAGTCCAGATGAACTGGCCACTGACAAAAGGATTGTCACGAAGCACCTTCAACTCCTCTTCATGGGTGTTGCCCCATGGCACATGGCAGTTATCGTATGAGGAACAGCTCAAGGAAGGCTCATAGAACGGGATATCCCACCTCGCAGGCCATACGAACATCTGGTCTGAGGGCATCCGGTAATAGCCTCTGGTCATAAGGGCGGAGACGCTTTCTGAGACAATGAAAGGTTTACCGGGGAAGTTCTTCCCAACAGAAGGGATGTCACCGTTATGATAATTGAAACCGATTACATCCAAGGCGCCGCTCTGGAAAAGATGGTTATAGGTTCCGGTTTCATTGCAGCCGGCTGTAATGGGTCTTGTCGTGTCCAAGCCCCTTACGATATCGGCAAGTGTCTTGGTGAGAACGGCATTGACATGGGTTCCGCCATCCGATGTGTTTGCAGCGTGACCGAAGTTGAGAATGAGATTTGCTTCCGCAAGGGAAAGGGTATCAGCTGCGGCATCAGTCCATTGTTCAAGGACTTCGTTACCTATACTCCACATGATGACCGAAGGATGATTACGGTCTCTTTTCACGAAATCTTCCAGGTCCTTCCTGTACCATTCCCCGAAAAACCGGGAATAATCGTACGCTGTCTTCTTTTTCCTCCACACGTCGAAAGCTTCATCCTGCACAAGGAAACCCATCCTGTCGCAAAGGTCGAGAAGTTCAGGAGCGGGAGGGTTGTGTGAAGTACGGACAGCGTTGCATCCCATCCCCCTCAATATTTCAAGCTGTCTCTCAAGGGCTCTGGTGTTAACGGCTGAGCCGAGACACCCAAGGTCATGATGGAGGCACACTCCGTTTATCACCACATGCTCCCCATTTAGGAAGAACCCTTCCTTGTCATCGAAACGTATTGTCCTTACCCCGAATGGAGTATCACAGACGTCAATCACTTTGCCGCCTGAAAGGAGTTCTGTCCTTGCAGTATATAAGTAAGGATCGCCGATACTCCAAAGATGCGGAGACTGTATAGATACTACTGCCTCAGCCTTACCTTCCGATGCAGGAGCTTCCCCCGTCGCCAGAACGAGACCGGATGCATCCAGAATGGAGGTCTTGGCTATAAGGCCAGCACTATCACCTTCAACTTCGGTACTTATCGTGACCTTGGCCTCAGAAGATGACAGGAGTTGAGGAGAAACGAAAGTTCCGCTGTAAGCTATTCTCGAGGGATTCGTGACAACCAACCTGACATTACGGTATATGCCGCTTCCGGAATACCACCTGAGATTAGGCTGGAGAGAGTTGTCAACCTTGACTGCAATGGTGTTCTTCTTTCCGAAAGAGATATATGGAGTGATATCGTACGAGAAAGACACAAACCCGTTGGGACGGTTTCCAACCTGCTGGCCATTGACGAAGACCGTGGAGTTCATATAGACGCCATCGAACTCGATGCATACCCTATGGTCTTTCCAGGATGAGGGTACACGGAAAGTTTTCCTGTACCACCCCAAACCTCCGCGAAGGGCACCGCCACCTGTTCCTGTAGGAGAATCTTCCTCGAAATCCATTTCGATGGACCAGTCATGGGGAAGATTCAGGATTCTCCATGAAGAGTCATCAAAGGAAGGGGCCGAAGCGTCGATCCCGTCTTCAGCCAAGGAAAAAGACCATGAGCTGTCAAAATCGATGACTTCTCTTCCAATGAATGAATCAGCTTTCCCGCATGAAAGGATCAACATCGGAAAAACAAAAACAGGAACAAGCGCCCGAAGGCTGGAAAACAACCGTTCAGTTCTCATCTTCAGTTCAAAAAAACGCCAATAATCTGCTCTAACCGAGCCTACGAGACAGTTTGATTATATCTTTCACTCCTATGGTATGAGTAGGATATCCATCCTTGGATGCGGAAATCATCGCGCGTCCGACCTCGGACATGGTATTGCCGCCGCCAAGAAGACGTATAAGAGGATAAAACACCCTGAAGGCATACTGCATCTTCTGGATGTGCTTCTGTCCTTTGTACCAAGTCATGATCGCCGGGCGGAAATTGAATTCCCCCTTGAAAGGCATCGATGCGAGACAGTCTTCCGTGGATTTCTTGACCCTGACCCACATCTGGGAGGTGGAGTTGTAATTACCGGCTCCGCTCACATAGATGAAAGTCATTCTCTGTTTGTCGGGGAGAATCCTCGCGAAATGCATAGGTATATCATGGCTGATCACCTTGTACTTTTCCTCGGGCATACCGATGCTGCTGATACCGGCACAGAAAAAGACTGCATCATAACCCTCCAACTTGGGATCCTCCGGAGCCAGGTCCATGAAATCCTTCACTATATACTCTTCAAGTTTGGGATGGGTATGGCCACAAGGACGACGGCCGATGCTGAGTACCTTCTGCACGTGATCGTTGGAAAGGCACTCCAGAAGAACACCTTCCCCCACATAACCGGACGCTCCGGTAACTATAACTTTCATGGCTAAAGGATCAGTCTACCTCAGAGGCCAATTCCTTAAGAGTCTCGGCCTTCTGCTTGTCTTCCTTGTTCAGGATTTCGTCTATACCCGTCAATTCCGTGACATAGTCAAAGATCTCGGCCTCCTCTGCAGTAATAATCCTGTCGGCAACGATTGTTGCACTCAACACGTCTGAGACGGCACTTTTCTGCTCTTCAGTCATATTCTTGACTATGACAAGCGCTTGGAGGAGAGGCATATCCTGCCCTATCTCAAAATCCTCATCCGTGCATTCGAGAGCGTCCATTACATCCTGAGAGAACTCTATCTCCTCATCCTCTATCCATGAATCAGCTTCTACGAGACCTGCTACAAGGCCGATCACGGCCTGCTTTTGTATTGATGTGAAATCCATATCAGATGTTTTTATTGTCCAGTACAAACTTAATGATAATAAGTGAAAATATCGTATTTTTGTCATCAGAACCAGACTAATCACAAAAAACACATGCACAAAACATTTCTGAGTATCCTGCTTTTAAGCATAGGATGCAACTTATGCTTTTCACAGGTCTTGGCGCCTGAACTTGAAGATCCTATGGTCAACAGCATCAACCGTCTGCCGGCAAGGGCATATTCAATGCCTCTAGCAACTGTAAAGGATGCTCTAACGGATGCACTTGAGCCTACCACTCCCTATGTGCAATCGCTGAACGGGGATTGGAAGATTTCATGGGTGGGAGATCCTTCAAGAAGAATCAAAGATTTCTACAGAGTAGACTTTGACGACTCTTCTTGGCAAACGATTGATGTCCCCAGCTGCGTCGAAACGAGAGGTTTCGGCAATCCCGGCTACACGAATGTGACGTATCCCCATCAGGCGGACCCTCCGCGCATCAGGGATTACAGTTTCGGTACTGAGGATTACAATCCCGTTTCATCATACAGGACGGAATTCACCATTCCGGACAGTTGGGCAGGAAGGGATGTGATACTCCGTTTCGATGGAGTGTATTCCGCTTACTATGTTTGGGTGAACGGCCAAAAAGTAGGATATGCAGAAGACTCGAAACTACCTGATGAATTTGACATCACCCCTTATCTCAAGAGTGGAAAGAATCTTCTGGCCGTAGAAGTATACCGCTGGTGCGACGGCTCATACCTTGAAGATCAGGACATGTTCCGATTCTCGGGAATATACCGCGACGTTAGCCTGATAGCGATGCCTAAACAAAGGATCGAGGACTTCTTCGTCAGAACGACACTCATCAACAATTACACTGTGGCAAAGGTCGACCTGAGCGTGTCGGCGAGCGCTCCCGGCATTACTGCCGAGCTTTACGATGCCTCCAATAAGGTCGTTGGCAGATTCAAAGGAGCGGAGAGCAGCATCACGGTGAGAAAACCGCACCTCTGGAGCGCTGAAGACCCGTATCTGTACACTCTGGTAATCAAAGCCGGCAACGACATACGTTCCACAAAAGTAGGACTCAAGCAGGTCGAAATCATTGACAACGCTTTCCATATCAACGGCAAACTGGTCAAGTTCAAAGGAGTGAACCGTCATGAGCATTCCGCTATCAACGGAAGGACCGTCTCCATGCAGGAAATGCTGGACGACATTCTTCTGATGAAGAAATACAACATCAACACCGTCAGAACGTCCCACTACCCCGACCATCATTCGTGGTATGACCTGTGCGACAAATACGGCATCTACGTGGTCGCTGAAGCGAATGTCGAAGGACACGGAATGGGTTACCAAGAGAAGGGACTGGGCCGCTTCCCCGAGTGGGAAACCCCGATCGTTGAAAGGAACGCCAACAACGCTCTGAACTACCGCAATCACGCTTCCATATTCATGTGGTCTCTCGGAAACGAGACCGGTCACGGAAATGACTTCATCGTCGCCAGAGATGCCGTAAAGAAAATCGATCCGACCCGTCCCATCCATTGGGAAAGAGGAAACGAGGACATGGAAGTGGACTCCAGGATGTACGCTTCCGTCGATTGGCTTTATGAGAGAGGAAAGACTCCCAAACCTTTCTTCATGTGCGAATATGCCCATGCGATGGGCAATGCCATCGGCAATCTCGAAGAATACTGGGAAGCATTCTACTCTTCAGATGTACTTATCGGAGGTTGCATATGGGATTGGGTAGACCAGAGTCTTGTGAAAAAGACGACCAGATATGACGCCAATGGAGACCCTGTTCTGATTATGGCTTATGGAGGCGATTATGACGAACTCCCTAACAGCGGTCCTTTCTGCTGCAATGGTGTCATCCGTCCGGACAGGAAGGTTACCGCGAAACTTGTTGAAGTAGGACACGTCTATCGCCAGATTGTTGTAAAGCCCTCTTCCGAAGGCAAAGCAACAATTTGGAACCGATTCTCCTTCACGGAAACCGGAGCCTATACCCCCTATTGGACTCTCCTTGAAGATGGTGTGAAGGTAGCTGAAGGGGTCTGGAATATTCCCTCAGTCTCTCCGTACAAGACTGTAGAAGTCTCGCTTCCCGAAACCGGATACACCTTCAAAAGCGACAAGGAGTACTTCCTCAACGTTGAATTCCGTCTCAAGAGCCCGACGATCTGGGCTGACAAAGGTCATGTCGTCGCCTCTGACCAAATTCTTCTGACGAGTGCCACAAAGTCTCCTGAAAAAGGCAAGATGACAAGCGCTCCCACAATCAAGGAGGATGGAGACATTGTCACTATCTCTTCCAAAGAATACGTAGCTTCTTTCAGCAAGAAGACCGGAACCCTCACCTCTCTTGAAGTCGGAGGCAAACAAATTCTCGCCACAAACCTTCATGGAGTGACCGGACCCAGGCTTACCTGCATGAGGGCCTTCGGTGACAATGACATATGGCTGAACAGAGGCAAGGCTCCTTTCAAGGCATATGGTCTGACGCAACTCAACTACCAGGCCAAAGGTCTTACCGTCACCAAAAATACGGATGGTTCCATCAATGTCAAAGCCAATGTTGATGTTACCGGATCAAAGGGAGCCGGCTTTGACCATCAGGCAACCTACACATTCAACATGGACGGAACGGTCACTATAAAGAATGACATCGAGCCATATGGCCATATGCCCGACGCACTTCCGAGACTTGGGCTCTCCATGATTATTGACAAGAGCCTTGAACAGGTCAAATGGTACGGAAGGGGTCCTGCAGAAAACTACATAGACCGCTGTACGGGAAGTTTCATCGGTGTCTACGAATCGACCGTTACGGATCTCTTTGAGGATTACATCCGTCCCCAGGACAACGGATACCGCAGTGATATCCGTTGGATCGCCCTGACTGACGCCCAAGGTAAAGGTGTGAAATTCGAAAGTGACACTCCCCTGTTCGCACAGGCTCTTCATTTCGATTGGGAAGACCTTATGTTCGCACGTCATCAGAACGGAGAAGAGAGAAGAAACGGAATAAAACCTGCAAGGGAGGAAATATGCCTCAATCTGGACCTCCGCCAACTTGGTCTTGGAGGAGCCTCTTGCGGTCCCAGGCCTCTTGACAAGTACATATTCCCGATCCAGAAAGAAAGCTACTCGATAACTATTTCACCTTACAGGAGATAGCTCTCAAATATCAAGACTATTGGATTATAGCAGAAGAAGGTGGTATGAAGTCAATGGCTTTCAGTCCACCTTCTTTCAATTTGTTCACAAAACATTAACAAAAAATGTGAAGACACATTGTTTGATTATTGTGGCGCCTGAAACGCGATCCAGTTGAACAGGAATGTCACATTTTGGGGATATATTACGAAAATAGCCCTACAGATATCTGTAAGGCCATTTCACCGCGGAGAGTGAGGGATTCGAACCCCCGGAACCTTTCAGTTCAACAGTTTTCAAGACTGCCGCCATCGACCACTCGGCCAACTCTCCAATATTTTTCCCTCCGGAAAGGGACTGCAAATATAGTGATTTCATTGATATCCGCAAAAATTTTTTCAACGGCAGAAACAAGACAACCCCATCCTTTCGGAAATCACATTCAATTTCCCCTGTTTTCATTCCCTGCTTTCTGCCAGATACCGAAAAGAAAACAA
>DBWN01000064.1:0-1086 GCA_002308935.1 Bacteroidales bacterium UBA1237
GTGTTGAACTTGATGGCTGATCCGAAGATGCCTCCGAGGGTGGAACCGGCCACCCAGTAGGAGTGGTTCAGAAGAGTCACCGCGCTCAGGAATTCCCCTTCATTCACCCCTTCGGGGACGGGGGTGGTGTAGTTGATCGAGAATGACTCGTCGCACATTCCGAAGATAAGATACAGGCGTCGCCATCCGGTGCGAATATACTGCATTTTTTCGGCTTGATGTGGATTATTTCCCGAAGATGTAGTTATCTTTACCGGAGTTGAGCTCAATATGTGCTCTAAATAACGGCGGTTAATTTAATTTCCGTATGCATAATAAATATTCCGGACCATGGACCCTATAAATGTCTATACTCAGTATTTCGAAGGTGAGGCGGTATATAACGATGTCCCCCGCCATGGAGTGGCGGTATGGCTTATCGCCAGTTCCGAAGGCGGAGTCATACGCTATGAGGTAGCCTTGAGTTTCTTCCCTCATAATGATGAGGAGGATTTCGCGATATCTTATGACGCTTATCTCAGCAAGGTGATATATGAAGCTCCCGGGAGAAGATCCAAAAAGAAGGAGGAGACCTTCATGGAGACCCTGCGTGAAGAAGCGGACCTTCTGGCTTCCTCAATAGGCGGAACCATCTTCTGGGACAGTCCTCTCATGGAGGCGAGAAGAGCATGATTGTTTTAAGTAAGGACTTGATAACCAATAGAAAATGAAAAAAATCGCACTTGTTTTCGCGGCATTCTCGCTATTGCTGCTTTCTTCATGTGGAGGCGGCTCCGCTTCCTCATCCGCATCATCAGCTTCACTTGATGAACTCTTCCTTACAAGAAGAAGCGTGAGGGCATATGAAGCAGGGAAGACCATATCTGAAGCCCAGGTAAAGGAACTTCTCACTGCAGTCCAGAACGCTCCTTCATGGGCTAATCAGCAGCCTTCGAAGTATTATGTAGCCATGACTCCCGAAAAGGTGGCGGCTCTCCAGGATATGATTGGCGGCAACAAGGAGAAAGTCATAAACGCTCCTGTCCTTGTCGTGTCCACATTCGAGAAAGGCAAGTCAGGATTCTTCCGCGGTCAGCAGACCAATGA
>DBWN01000064.1:1132-4158 GCA_002308935.1 Bacteroidales bacterium UBA1237
AAGGCGAGGGACATGGGATTCGATACGCTCATTATGGGAATGAGGGACGCCGATCCCATCCGTTCGCTTTTCTCGATCCCTGAGAATGAGGCTATAATGGCAGTCATTTCACTTGGATACAGGGCGGAGGATCCCGCTGTCCCTACCCACAGGAATCTTGACGAAGTGGTGAAGTTCTTCTAGGGAACCCGTATGGAACCCGGCAAGAGAATAGGGACTTTTTCAGCTCTGGCGGCCGTCATTCTTTTGGCGGTCGTCTTCCTTTGCCGTACGTTCACTCCGTGGGCGGACTTCTATTCTCTGCATATCTATCCTGTATTGTCGGGAGCGGTGTCACTGCTCTCTTCCTTGATACCTTTTTCGCTTGAAGAGATTCTTGTGGTGGCGGCGTCCGTCTATGCCGTATTCTGCCTTATAAGGATACGCAAAAGGTGGTTAAGCCTCATTTCCCTTATTCTTTGGATTACCGTATGGTTCTACGCCGGATGGGGAGTGAACTATTTCCGGAGCGGGATCTTCGTAAGGGCGGGAGAGGCTCCTGTACGCTATGAAAGGGAGCCGTTCCTCTCTTTCCTGACCGATTATACTGCCTCGCTGGAATCCTGCCTTTCCGCCGGGAAAGTTCCTCTTGAAGATAGGTACGCGGTGGAGAAAGACCTGAAATCCTTCTTTTCTTCCCTTGACAAGGATTGGGGCCTTTCCACTCCCAAGAAATGGCAGCACCCCAAGAAGCTCCTTTTCAACCGGCTCTATTCAGCGGTCGGTGTGTCCGGATTTGTGGGGCCCTTCTTCAATGAAATACAGGTGAACGGGGATGTCCTTCCCCTTCAGTACGCTTTCACTTACGCACACGAGCTATCGCATCTTATGGGGGTGAGCAGTGAGGCGGAAGCCAACTATTGGGGATTCCGCTCATGCGCGGCTTCTTCTTTGCCCGGAGTGAGGCTTTCCGCATACCAGTCCCTTCTTCCTTATGTTGTCAGCAATGCCAGAAGGGTGCTTCCTGAAGAAGACTATGTACAGTGGTTAAGGAGCGTACCTGAGGAAGCGTTGGAGGAAATGAACGCCCAGAGTGAATACTGGAACGGCCTCTACAGCCCCTTTGTCGGGAGCGTCCAGGATTGGATATACAACCTGTATCTGAAAGGGAACAGGATTTCCAGGGGCACCGCTGACTACAGCGAGGTGATAAGGATATTGATGACTCTGGGAATGGAGGATTGACCTTCGGAGCTTGTGCCGTTTTTCTTCACAAAATTGTGCCGTTTTTTGGGGATATCCTTATAAGGTGGTATCTTTGTTTCCCGTGGGAGGGACTCTTCCCTTCCTTTTGGAAGACCCATGATAGAAGATACAAGACTGAAAGCTTTCCTCTTGGTCGCAAGGACCGGAAGTTTCACTCGTGCGGGCAGTCTGCTCGGAACGGGCCAGTCATCCGTCAGCCAGAGTATCGCCTCCTTGGAGAAAAAACTCGGCGTTACCCTTTTCAACCGTACCCGTTCGGAAGTGAGCCTCACACCTGAAGGGATGACCTTCATGGAATACGCGGAAAGGCTGGAGTACTGGTATGACGCCGCATTGAGGATGTTCCCCGGAGAAGACAGTGAGGTGATGTCTTTCCCGAGGACCGTTACCCTCTCCGCTGACAGGATCTGTTCGGATTATCTGCTTCCGAGGGCCGTATCAGTCATAAGAGGAGCGAGAAAGAACCTTTCATTCAGGATAATCGATCTCCAGTCATCGGACGGCATCCCTTCAGATGCTGTCCTCTCTGCAAAGGAAGTCCCGCCTACCATGGACTTTGAAGGCGAGAAGGACATCGTTGGCACGATGGACGCTCTTGTCGTGTGCTCGCCGCTCAACCGTTCCTTGAAGGAAGCCGCCGTCCCCTCGGACGGAAGTTTTGAAGGTCCGGTGCCCTTCTCCACCATTGCAGGGATACATGTCTCCAATACTTTGGCCGTGTGGGAAGGCTATCACTCTTTGCTCACTCCCGATCTTCTTCCTAGGGTCGGCGTAGTCACTTCCTCTGCCGAGGCGTTGAAGAGCATAGCCCTGCGGAGCCCGGACATCGCCGCCATACTTCCTGAGTTCTCCGTCCGTGAGGAACTCTTCAGGGGCGATCTTCTCCGGCTACCGGTCTCGCTACCTTCCTTCACGTTCGATGTCCATCTGACGGCCCATTCTTCATTCGAAGGGAAGAGCGATTGCGCTCTTCTTCGCTCGGTCCTTTCGGACCTCATTCATGACAAATGGAGCGTGTGGGCATATTCACGGGAAAACGGCTGAAGCATGTTCTTTTCGTAGACTCCACCAAAAACCGATCACCATATGGCATCAAATGTAGAAGTCCTTTCACGCCACGCATGGCTTATACAGACCATCCTGCAGGCCGGTCCCTCGGGCATGCTCCTCGAAGAGGTGCAGTCGAAGTGGCACAACAAGTGGGGAGGTTTCTATTCCAGGAAGACGTTCCATAACCACAGGACTGCGATAAGTGAGATTTTCGGGATCGAGATAAAGTGCAACCGTCACACCAACAGCTACTACATTCCTTTCTCATCCTCTTTGCTTGACTCTTCATCGATAAGGTCCTGGCTCATAAACACCTTCACTATCACCAATGCTTTGGCGGTGGGCGGGGATAACCTTGTCGGAAGGATGCAGATGGAGGACATCCCCTCCGGTCAGCTCTGGCTTGGAGTGGTGATCGAGGCGATGGAATCCAACAATGTGCTGAAGATATCCTACAGGAAGTACACTTCCGAGGAGTCAGAGACTCTTGACATACATCCTTATGCGCTCAAGGAAATGGAGCGGAGATGGTATCTTGTCGCTTACTGCGAGCAGAGGGATGACGTCAGGGTATACGGCCTTGATAGGATCCTTTCGATCAGACAGAAGGACGCCACGTTCACTATGCCTGAAGGGTTTGACCTCAATACCCTTTTCGGGGCAAGCTACGGGGTGTACCTCCCCGACAAGGGACAGGAAGCCGTAGAGATCACTTTCAGGGCGACACCCAT
>DBWN01000028.1:0-3579 GCA_002308935.1 Bacteroidales bacterium UBA1237
TCGTAATCTGCAAGAATCTTCAGGAAGTTGTCGGTGTTTCCATGATAGGAGAAGCCTATATTCCTTATAGCACCAGCCGCTTTCTTCTTGGCGATCCAGTCTTCAATTCCTATTCCTTTGAGCCTTTCCCACTGTGAGAGATCAGTCATGTGGTGCATCAGATAGTAATCGACCCTGTCCGTACGAAGTCGGGACAGCTCTTCATCGAAATACTTATCAAGCGAGGCGAGGTTGCGGACAAGGTACTGAGGGAGTTTTGTGGCGATGCGGACATTGTCCCGTATCCCGTTTCTCTCCAGGATCTCCCCCAATGCCGATTCACTGCCCGGATAGATATATGCTGTGTCGTAATAATTCACACCTGCACGGTATGCCGTCAGCAGTTCCTGCTCAGTCTTGTCTATATCGACACCGCCACCTTTTCTGCTGAAGCGCATGCAGCCGTATCCGAGTATTGAGAGATTGTCTCCGTACCTGTCTTTCCTGTATTGCATATCGACTTGATCAAACTCCTGCAAATATAACTATTTACGTTCAATAAAGCGGACCGGAGAAAAATCTCCAGCCCGCTTCACCATTCTTGGCGTAAAGTATTGCTGTAACGGCTTATTTGCTCTCAAGAAGCCTTACAGGTCCCATAAGACCGGCTTCCTTCAGAGGATAATCCGCAGGATAGATTGACTGTACACCCGGAGTAGTACAGATCCTCTCAGGAGCATCCGGCTGGTTGTCACCGACAAGACGGTTGATCCAGAGGTCAGCTACCTTGATTTCAAGTGCGTTCTCACCTTCTTTCAGTGCATCGGTGACATCGACAGTCCAAGGAGCCTTCCAGGCTGTACCGCAGTACTGTCCGTTGACGTAGACCTGAGCCATGTTCTTCACTTTACCCAAATCTATGAGCGCACGGCCTTCAGACTTGGTGTAAGGAAGAGTGTTGCAATAAGTCGCCACACCGGAGAAGTACTTGATTCCGAACACATCGGACTCTGAGAGGGACTTGAGCTCATTGAATGTGGCCTCAGCGGGAGCGCCCCTGTTCTCCTGGAACTTGACAGTCCAAGGAGTGCTTACGGTCATGACCTCCTTCTCTACAGGGATAACAGCAGTATGCGATGCTTCACCCTTGCCGGAGAAGACCACGAAGACAGCGTCATTGGGGACAAGGCGCAGATCAACCTCAGTACGGTCACCTACCACTCTGTAGGAGACATCCTCCATCTTGGCGGTCTCGGCATGCCATACAGAAGGCTTAAGACCGGACACGCGGAATGACAGGGTTGCGTTTCCTCCTTCGGAGAGAGGTTTGTTGATCCAATAGACCTGTGCTCCGCCACAGTCGCGGTGGAGATAACGGAAGCTGTTGTCGATCTCGACATCAGGACGGATACCGATCTCATTAAGTACTGCAAGCATGTCAGTGGACTCATGGACGTTCGCCCTGCCGCTGTCCCAGATCTCTTTCACCAGTGCATCGAATTCTGCAGGATCATCTGCTAGAGATGCAGCATGGGTGGGACGGACGCCACCAAGCTGGACTCCAGACTTGACGAGGGAAGCGATCTTCCTCAGCACATCCGTGGACATGTAATCGACATTGCGGTCCATCCAAAGGAGACGGTACTGGGTCTTTCCGGTCTTTGCCATCATTGAACCGTCCTTGGTAGCGATGATCTCATCCTTCAGGGCAGTAGGGTTGCAGTAATCCCACTGATAACCTGCAGGAACTCCGCTTCCGCGGTTGAACAGTGCGGTCACGTTCGAATCCTCTCCATAGTAATAGAGAACATCCGCGACATTGAGGCCAACTGAGAGAAGGTAGCTTGTACGGGAAATGTAATCAACCCATGCTCCAGCCATATCAGCCCATGTCTCATGGCGGTTGAACCACTGGCCGATAACTCCGCCCATTCCGATACCGGGGACGGTCTCACGGGGCTGATGAGCGCTCAGGTGGACATAGAAACGGTTCACTCCGCTGGCGAGTTCCTGGTCGGCAGTCTCCTTCAGGTCTTCAGGAGCCCACTGGTACTGGAGCTGGTCACCCCAAGTGGTCATGGACTCGGCAGCGACATAGTTCTGTCCGTAAATATGAGCCACGGAAGCGGATTCACGGAGGTCAGCCTCCTGGTTTACGCGGTTG
This sequence comes from Bacteroidales bacterium UBA1237, assembly GCA_002308935.1. GTDB lineage: Bacteria > Bacteroidota > Bacteroidia > Bacteroidales > UBA932 > Cryptobacteroides. The sequence continues at coordinate 2,144 of DBWN01000028.1, forward strand.
ACCCTTCCGTCAGGTCCCTTCTGGAGCCAAGGGGATTCAACCCACATCGCACCCATAGGAACGCTTGCTGTACGTTTGACGTCCATTCCGTCGACAACGTATGCACGGCCGCCTTCATGGGACTCGTAGTATCCGCCGGCCATGCCGTACTCATTACGGATGATGTCGGTGAGAAGGTCATAGCTGCCGGCGATCAGATCACCGATCGTAGCGCGCCAGTCATGCAGGAAACGCTCGCTCTCGTCAGCTGAACCGATGATTTCACCGGCGAGGACAGGCATCCATGACTTCATGTCATATCCGCGAAGACGCTGGAAGCTTTCAAGCATCGCCGGAGTCCAGTTCTCGTTGTCAGCCTCGAAGCTGTCAGTCAGCAGATACTGGATACCCTTGCTTCCGAGGAAGCCCTTGGTGGCGTCGCGGTAAGTGTCAAGATAAACGTGGATGAAACGGGAGAATGCGACGGGATCCATCTTGTCAACCTCAAGGCCGAGAGCTTCAGCGGAAGCGGGATGGTTGACCTCTCCGGTTATTGACCATGCGAAACGGTAGATTCTCCAACGGCCTGCGGGAGCGTTCCATTTGAGATGGCCTGAAGCGTCGACCTTGTCAGAGATGTCGATGACATCATCAAGAGCAGGGAAAGCCTCAGAAGCTGAAGTCTTGGTAGCGGAAGCCATAAGGTTGCTGGACGCAGTGAAGCCGGCCTTGTCCTCAGCGCGGTCTATACGGCTTGAAGGCCATACGACAAACTCTGATATTTTGGTTCCGGCAGGAGCTGGAGCAGCGGCCCTGGGAGCGCCCATGCCCATGCCCATACCCATACCGCCACCCATAGGACGAGGCTGAGGATTACGTACAGTGAGACGGAAATACTTCGCTGTTGTCTCAGGAACACTTACAGTGGACTGCACTGCGCTGCCGCCACGCACATCGCAAACGCGGGTCCAGGTCTTGCCGTCCTGGCTGCACTCAAGTGCATTTGTAGCAGGTCCGCCACCGCCCATTCCGGGATATCCGCCGCCACCGGCTACGCCTACGACTGTCAGCGAACGGACAGTCACAGCCTCGGGGAACTCGTACTGGATCCATGCGAAGCCTTCTTTTCCGGGAGGAAGTATGGTACCGTTGATGACATCATTGTCAGTAAGCATGCTGAGAGTGAAGTCTCCACCGCTGGCGGTAAGTTTCGCATCCTGGGGAGTAGCTGTCCCCTCGGGAAGTTTCACTGCAAGAACAGCGATTTCACCGCCCGCTTCTTTCGCATTGGCGTCAAAGCTGCGGCCTGCAGGAGCTCCGTTCTGGAAAGCGCCGACCTTTGTGAAGGAAGGAGGAAGCTGGACATCCACGTCTCCCCCATTGACTTCAATTGTACGCCAGACGAGTTTTTTCATGTTCTCTTCGGAAGTCACCCAAGGGCCTGCCGTCGCGCTGAA
>DBWN01000028.1:3673-4693 GCA_002308935.1 Bacteroidales bacterium UBA1237
CCGCCGAGGTTGAACTGATGGAAACCGGCGATGCCGACTCTCTTGAACCAGTCGAAGTCTGCACGTATTCCGGACTCTGTAACATCATTTCCCATCCAGTGCCACCAGACGCGGACACGGGACTCTTTGGGAGGATTCTGGAAACCCGCCTTCAGTTCATCAATGGAAACCTTGCGGGCAGGACCCGTCTTGTCACCGCATGCGGGAAGCGCAGCAGCGACACAAAGGGCCGCAAAAATAATCAATGCTGTTCTTTTCATATAATGTGAATTTGTTTCGCCGTATTTTGACGATACAAAATTACATCATTCAAGTCAGAAGCATTTTTCATTATCTTTATTTCATATAACAAATTCTTCAAACCTTACTTCCCGAGGCGATAAGAGAGTGCCGATGACTCATCGGCAGAGCATTCTGCCAAACTGCCCCAATAATGGCGGAATTGACGAAAAATGCCCCCAAAATGCCGTTTGGAACGGAAATTGAAGAAGGAGCAGTAGGAACAAATGCCATTAATGATATGAAAAAATTGTTTTATCTGGCAGCAATAGCTTGCATGGCCCTCTTCTCATCATGTGAAAAAGAGGGTGTACCTCACACTGGAGACGATACCGGTAACCTGTACGGTGTATGGGCTCTGACCACCAAAACCACTATCACCAAAGCCTCTGACGGCTCAGTCACAACAAACGAGGTAGATTACACCAAGTGCCATTTCTATCTTGCATTCAGCGAATTCCCGTTCCCTCATGTCATAGCGAAGAAGGGCAGCTTCACTGACTTCGACCTCGACGATGTCGACGTTGATGCGGTCAGGTACTCCTACAATTCCGACTCAAAGAAGATCACCTTCAAAAAGATCGTATGGCTTTCTGATGAGGCTCTCAAGTACAACATGATTCTGGATGGAACTCTCGATGTGACTGAACTTGGCAGCAAAAAGTTCGTCATCCAGCAGACAATAGGAGGAACCACAACGGTATACTCCTACATTAGGCAGAGCGAGAAAAAGTGACATTG
>DBWN01000283.1:0-1877 GCA_002308935.1 Bacteroidales bacterium UBA1237
GATCCCAAGAGGGGAGCAGAACTTTGCGGAGGAGCTTCCGCTCTCCAGTGGAGCATATTCTCAACCGCCAGGGTCGCAGATCCTTTCGAGATTGACCGTGACATCTTCCGTTATCTTCCCGATGACGCCATCTACCATATCTGGGAGTATTTCAATATGGACCTCTATCTGAGGCAGTGCAACTCCGTTGAGTTCGGCCTCAAGAGGACACCTTTGTCTGAGCCTCTTGTGCAGGACATCATCACGAAAGCTGACGAGGTGATCGCCAGTGGGGAATACGCTGCGGACCTGAGGTTCGGTCATGACTATCCCATCCTTTCACTGGCGGGTTATCTCGGTCTCGAAGGAGTCGGAGACCGTCTCACCATGGAAGAGGCAAGGAAGAACTGGTTCGGCCCAGAGAACGTGCCTTTCGCCGCCAATCTCCAGATGATATTCTACCGTAACCGTAAAGGAGGGGACATCCTCGTGAAGTTCCTCTATGACGAAAAAGAGACGATGATCCGAGGCCTTCAGAGTTATAGCGGTCCCTACTACAAGTGGGAGGATGTGAAGGCCAATATAAAGGGCTATCTCAGGTAGTACGGACCTCTTCAACAAGAGAGAAAAACAGCTGAATCGGGAGATTTCACCACTGAAATCCCCGATTTTGCCACAAAAATGTGCCGTTAACGCCAAAAAAAGCCCACTCGCCACAAATATTTTTGTTTTATCAGGATTGATTATACCTTAGCTTCGGAAATTATGGGGTATTCCGTACCCCTTTCTTCCATAGAAGAAACGTGTATTAAAATGATAGAAAGATTTCTAAAGCAGACTACCTTCTCCGACCAGGAGGATTTCATAAAGAACTTCCATATTGAAGTGCCTGAGAACTTCAATTTCGCTTATGACGTGATGGACGTCTGGGCGGAAGAGAAACCGGACAAGGTGGCTCTCCTGTGGACCAATGACAAAGGGGAATGCATCCCCTTCACTTTCGCCGACATAAAGGTCCTTTCAGATCGTACTGCTTCGTATTTCCAGACTTTGGGGATAGGCAAGGGCGACATGGTGATGGTCATGCTGAAGAGGCGTTATGAATTCTGGCTCACGATGATGGGCCTCAGCAAGATAGGTGCGGTCGCCATTCCCGCGACTCACCTTCTTACCGGTCACGATATAGTTTACCGTACCAACAGGGCAAGCATAAAGGCGATAATCTGCGCCGGCGAAAAGGTGATCCTTGATCACGTGCTTGACGCGATGCCCGAAAGCCCTACGGTGAAGACTCTCATAAGCATCGGACCTGAAGTCCCCGAAGGGTTCCATGATTTCCATGCTGAGTGGGAGAATGTTCCTAAGTTCGAAAAGCCTGAACATGTCAACACCAATGATGACATGCTGCTGATGTACTTCACCAGCGGAACCAGCGGCAACCCCAAGATGGTTGCCCACGATCACCTCTATGCCCTCGGACATCTGGTGACCGGAGTGTACTGGCACAATCTGAGTGAAGACAGCATCCATCTCACCATAGCGGATACCGGTTGGGGTAAGGCTGTTTGGGGCAAACTCTACGGACAGTGGTTCGCCGGTGCGACAGTGTTCGTGTATGACCATGAGAAGTTCACCCCTTCAGATATGCTTGCGATGATAGGCAAGTACCATATCACCTCGCTCTGTGCTCCTCCTACGATATACCGGTTCCTCATCAAGGAGGACTTCTCGAAATATGACCTTTCGTCGCTCAGGTACTGCTGCACTGCAGGAGAGGCTCTCAACGGAGCTGTATACGACACGTTCAAACAGCTTACCGGAATTTCACTCCATGAAGGATTCGGGCAGACAGAGACCACAATGACTTTGGGCACCTTCCCTTGGATGGAACCTAAACC
>DBWN01000283.1:2018-3498 GCA_002308935.1 Bacteroidales bacterium UBA1237
GTCCTCACTGAAATGGCATGGCATGACGGTGTATACCACACCGGTGATGTCGCCGTGAGGGATTCTGACGGTTATTATTGGTTCGTCGGAAGGAATGATGACGTTATCAAGAGCAGCGGCTACCGTATCAGCCCCTTTGAAGTGGAGAGCGTCCTTATGAAGCATCCCGCTGTTGTGGAGTGTGCCGTTACGGGTGTTCCTGACGAAGTCAGAGGAATGATCGTGAAGGCTTCGGTAGTTCTGGCGAAGGACTGGAAGAGCAAAGCCGGAGATGATATGGTGAAGGAACTCCAGACTTACGTGAAGACCAACACTGCACCTTACAAGTATCCCCGCGCCATAGAGTTCGTGGATGAACTGCCCAAGACGATAAGCGGAAAGATAAGAAGGGTCGAAATACGTGACAATGACCGTAAATTGTCAATAGCCGAAGCCCTCAAGAAGCTTCGTCAGATCGCCTTCCGTAAGCTTCCTTCAAAGTGGTCAGCCAATAACGTCAATTGGCCCGAGAACATCCTGTAGGGACACTCTCGGACCAAATAAGATACCGGGCTCTTTTTCAGAAACGGATACCGACTCCGCCCCTGAAAGAGGGCCCGAATTCCGTTCCCCAGTTCAGCTCGGCCGAGCCGTAGACTTTCTTGCCGAACCGCAGTCCGAAAGGTATGATCTCGAAAGTGAAGCTGGCCTGATCATCGTCATCGCAGTCGATGTAAGCGGCTCCTGCCGCGAGTCCGGAGTAGAGCTGCCACTTCTTTTTGTTGTAGTACGTGAAATGCACTCCCGGGAGGAGGGAAGTCGTCTTCCAATGGTCTGTTCTCTCTACGGGTCCACCTTCTTCCTTTATCCTTTCGGCTCTGGCTGTACCGTAATTGAGGTCAGCGGTCACCATCAGCCATTTGTTGATCTGGTAGCCTCCTCTAAGGGATAATCCTGGGCTAGTATAGTATTTGTCATAACTCTGTTGTGGCGTATATAGGCCGAATGTGAATATCACGGCGAAGATTTCTCCGAACGGTCTGAAGACCTGTTCAGTTGTAGAGTATGTCCCGGCGAGAGAAGTGGGGGCTATGCCCGCTTCCAGGCTCCATGTCCCTGGCTCGACGCAGAGATCTTGAGCCTTTACGAATGTAGTGCTCACCATTGCGGCGAACAATATGCATGCTGCTTTCTTTATGAGTTCCATATCATTGTCGTTTTAGTGTCAGGAATACTAGCATTCCTTTCCTTGGCATATATGTGATATCGCTCTCTCATAATCTGAAGAGAGGACAGCTTTGTGCAATTTCTCAAGGGCTTCCAAAACCATTGCTCTTGGGCAACCGATGTTGAGCCTCATGAATCCTTCACCCTCTTTGCCGAATATGGCTCCGTCATTGAGGGCGAGACCGGCCTTTTTCACGAACAGGTCGATGAGCTCTTCGTGATCCAGTCCAAGGTCTCTGCAGTCTAACCACACCAAAAAAGATGCCTGAGGTCT
>DBWN01000031.1:0-5420 GCA_002308935.1 Bacteroidales bacterium UBA1237
AATCAACCCTTATATTCACTAATCACAAATCACACATGAACAGATTCCAGACTTTCAAGTGGACGAGGATGCTTGCGGCTGCGGCCGTCATGCTTCTTGTCTCGGTCACTTCTTTGTTCGCGCAACAGAGAGTGACGGTTTCCGGTGTCGTTCTCGACGAGAACAATCTCCCGATGATCGGTGTCGGAGTTATGCAGAAAGGAACATCGAACGGTGTGGCGACTGACCTTGACGGAAAGTATACGATTTCCCTCCCGGCCGGCGCTACAATCGTTTTCTCCTCCATCGGTTATCTCGACCAGGAGGTTGCTGCACCCGCATCTGGCGGAACGGTCAACATCTCCCTGCTTCCCGATACCCAGACCATCGAAGAGACCGTGGTCGTCGGATACGGTGTCCAGAAGAAGAGTGACCTCACAGGTTCGATTTCTTCCGTGAAGGAAGTCGACCTTTCCAACCGTACACTCACCGATGCCGCTCAGGCACTCCAGGGAAAGACCGCAGGAGTTTACATCTCCATGTCTTCGGGTTCCCCTGGTTCCGAGGGTACTGTACGTATCCGTGGAGTCGGAACCAACGGAAACTCCCGCCCTCTGTATGTCATCGACGGATCAATCTCACGTAATGGTATCTCCAACCTCAATCCTGAGGACATCGAGTCCATGGAAATCCTCAAGGACGGTGCTTCCACCGCTATTTATGGTGCGCGTGCAGGAAACGGCGTCATCCTCGTTACCACAAAACGTGGTTCCGGTGACGGACGTATCTCCTATCAGTTCCAGACTTCCATCAATACATTCGGACGTCTTCCCGAGGTCATGAATTCCCAGGAGTTCTATGACTACTATCTCGAGAATGGCGCCATCCCTCAGTCACAGATGGACGCGAACTGGGACAAGAAGACCAATACCAACTGGATCAAGGAACTTGTTGAGCCTTCATTCATGCAGCGCCACAACGTCACCTTCCAGAAGGGTGATGCTAACGGCAACATCTTCATTTCCGCTCAGTATATGAAGAACGATGGTCCTATGAAGGGTGACAAGGATGTCTTCGAGCGCATGAACTTCACCGTCAACGGAACATGGCGTTTCAAGAGGTGGCTTCAGCTCCAGACCAACAACCAGTTCGGACTTTCAATGAGGCGTTCCGTCGGAAACGGCAGCCTTACCAACGCCGTTCGTCTGGATCCTCATACTCCCGCTTTCTACAACAGCTATGATGCCCTTCCTTCAAATCTCAAGGGTGTTGTTGACGATCGTGCACAGTACGGACAGCTTCTCCAGGATGCGGACGGACGTTACTACGGTATTCCTTTCTATTCTACACTGGTCAACCCTTTCATCACTCTTTACAGCAGCGATGCCAAGACTTTGGGTTACAGCCTCAACGGTAGTACTTCCCTGATCCTGACCCCTATCAAGGGCTTCACTTTCACATCCCGTATCGGATACCGTATCAATTTGAGCAATTCCCACACAACGAACTACGACAGGTACGCAAACGGTCAGAGCATCCAGAACTACGCTTCAGTAAGCGCTTCCATCAGCATGCCTACATACTATCAGTGGGAGAACTTCATCAACTACAATAAGACATTCGGAAAGCATGACTTCACCGTCATGGCCGGTATGTCTTACAGCCAGGATCTCGCTTACAGCATCAGCGGTAACGTGACCGGTTCCAACTCTGACTACGGTTTCATCGGCAACACTCCCAAGTATCTCTACTGGGCGTTCAGAAGCGGTAATGCGACCCACACTGTCGACGGTGCTGAGCCCATCTACAACCGTAACCTCTCTTACTACGGACGTCTCAACTGGAACTACGCAAACCGCTATATCGCACAGGTTTCACTCCGTGCTGATGCGGCTGACTCTTCAGTCCTTCCTATCGACAACCGTTGGGGTTACTTCCCTGCATTCTCATTCGGTTGGACAATCTCAAACGAGGAGTTCTGGAGCGGAATCAAGAACGCATTCCCTTACGTGAAGCTCCGTGCTTCCTGGGGTGCCAACGGTTCCACAGCAAGCCTCGGTGACTTCTCTTGGGCTTCTTCAATGATCAACTCGGGATTCTATCCCGCCAAGACAGGTCCGGCTCTGACTGACTACCAGTACATTGCGACTTATATTCCTGCTTATACAGGTAACAAGAAGCTCAAATGGGAATCTTCCCAGCAGCTTGACTTCGGTATCGACATGAGGTTCCTCAGCGACCGTCTCACCGTTACCGCAGATTACTTCAAGAAGGTCACCCGTGACCTGATCATCTCCGGAGCCAAGCCTTCGTTCTCCGTTGGTAACGTTTCTTCTCCTATCAACGCAGGTCAGATCACCAACAGCGGATTCGAGCTCGAACTCGGATGGCAGGACAAGGTCGGTGACTTCGGATACAGCATCCGTGGCAACATGGCTACCCTTAAGAACCTCGTCAACGAAGTCGATCCTTCCCTTAAGACCGTCATGGGTGTGGGGATCCACCCCCGTCAGGGACAGACACGTTTCGAGGCAGGATATCCTGCATGGCACTTCTACGGCTTCAAGTATAAGGGAATCGATCCCGCCGACGGTTTCGCGATCTTCTATGACAAGGACGGCAATGACACCAAGGAACCTCTTGACGCTGACTACACAGACCTCGGCTCTGGACTTCCTAAGGTTACCGCCGGTCTCACCATCAACCTTGATTGGAAGAACTGGAATCTCCTCGTCTTCGCTTCAGGTGCTTTCGGCCAGACCACTTACATGTTCTATGATTCCGCTATCGGATCATACAACAAGCTCACTTACTTCACAGCTGACCGCTGGACTCCTACCAACAAGAACGGTACACGTCCTGCAGCCAATGCCGGAAACAACTACACCAACTGGCTCTATTCAAGCGCCAATGTCGTGAGGAGCGATTATGTCAAGATCAAACAGATCCAGCTCGGATACAACCTTCCGAAGTCTTTCCTTGACAAGATCCACTTCCAGCAGGCCCGCCTCTATGTCTCTCTCGACAACTTCTTCACCTTCACCAAGTATCCCGGATATGATCCCGAGGTCGTCGGTACAGGTAACGGACAGGGCGTAGACTCCGGTTCTTATCCTCTGATGCGTCAGGCCGTTTTCGGACTCAATTTAACATTCTAATTTAGGGACACTATCATGAAAGCAAAATATATACTGATGTGCACATTGGCGGGAGCTTTCGTCATGGCTTCCTGCAGCCGCTTGCTTGACATCGAGCAGCATGGTGTGGAGGCGATAGACGACTTCTACCAGACTGATGCGCAGGTTGAGGCCGCCAACGCCGAAACGTACAACATTTTCCGTGCACAGCCGAACGGTGCTTCTGCCCTCAACCTTGGTTTCTACGGTTCCTGGGAATGGTGCCAGATCGCTGTGAAGGAACAGCTCTCCGACAACGCATGGGGCGGCGGTGAGAACCGTAATGACAACACCGACGGTTTCCAGGTCGCTGAGTACAGCTTCGACTCTGAGAACCCCGCTCTTGAAAAGTACTATACCCTCCTCTATACTCTGGTATACAGGGCCAACCTTGTCCTTGACAATGCCGAGGAAGGAAAGAGCACCGCTATCGACCAGTACCGTGCTGAGGCAAAGGTCTTCAGGGCATACGCTTACTTCGAGCTTACCACTTTCTGGGGCGTACCGCCGCTTGTGGACCATGTCCTGACTCCTGATGAGTACAAGGTCAACAACGCTACTCCCGAAGAGCTTTGGGCATTCATGGAGAAGGACCTCACTGAGGCTATCAATTCCGGAAAGCTCGTCGAGAAGAAGGCTGTCGATGACAAGACCACTTGGCGTATCACCAAGCAGTTCGCACAGGCTCTCCTCGCCAAGGTTTACCTGTGGCAGAAGAAGTATGCTGAGGCTGCCGCTCAGGTCGACGCTGTTGTCGCCAGCGGAAAATACCGTCTCATGCCCGCTTCTGAGGGCCCTTACGGAGACATGCTCCATGTCTCCCAGAACTTCAACTCAGAGAGCATTCTCCAGTTCAACCGTGTACCAGACAACAATACTTCCCAGGGTTGGGCGTACTTCACCAGCTTCTTCGGACCCCGTGGTGACAAGATGGTATGGACGGGTGTAGGAACCAATACTCCTGCCGGTCTGACCGCTTATGACGTCTACGAGACCACTTGCTGGGGCATCGGTTGCCCTACACAGGACCTCTATGACGCATTCGTGAAGGAAGAGGGTCCCAACGGATACCGTTTCCATGAGACCATCCGCGGATACACCACCATGCAGAGGGAAGAGGGATGGCGTCTGAAGAACGGAGCCGTCATGTGCGGAGACAGCGTGTTCATGTGGAAGACCAGGATGATAAAGGATGACCGTATGGGTCTTACCCGTAACCGCGGAAAGAACTGGACTCTCATGCGTTACGCAGAGGTTCTTCTCGTCGGTGCTGAGGCTCATCTGATGAACAACAATAACGCCAAGGCTGCCGAATACCTCAATCTTGTCCGCCAGAGGGCACAGCTCCCTGCAAAGAGCAACATCACCCTCAATGACATCAAGATCGAGAAGAGGCTTGAGCTCTGCTACGAAGGTTCACGTGCTCAGGATATCTGGCGTTGGGGTGACGGTCCTGCAGTCCTCGGAAAGAAGGGCGAGTCCGCTCACTGGTTCAAGGTTGTCTGGACTGATGAGAACGATCCCAGCAAGGATATCAAGACCATGGAATATACTGCTACCTATCCTAACGCTAACGCTTTCGGATTCAAGGCAGGCAAGAGCGAGAGGCTCCCGTTCCCTCTGAGCGAGACCGTGGCTAACCCGAATATCGTCCAGAATCCCGGATATTAATCCCAAGGTATTTGGAATTTGATATTATTATTGGTAATTTGGAGCCGGTTTTATAGCCGGCTCCTTTTTGAAAGAATCGGGCCGGAAATATGACCGGCGCACAAAACACAGCTACTTCGGTATGAAAAAGTTCATTTTCCTGATAGGCGCAGCCCTTCTGGGCTTCTCTCTTCATGCCCAGCCCCCTCAGGGTGGGGCTCCTCAAGGTCAGAGACCCCAAGGTCAAAGGCCCGCTCAGCAGGGAGGTCGCGTAAAGATCCTTATTGACAATGACCTTTGCGGCGACGGTGACGGACTGTTCCATCTTGTCCATCAGATGCTCTGCACAAGTTCCGATGTCAGAGGCATTGTGGGTGCGCATGTGGGTGCCCGTTCCCAAGCATGGGGACAGACTTCCGGTGAAGCTGCCGCTCGCAATAATGCCGACATTTCAGTAAGCAGGGCTAACGAGATACTTGAACTTACCGGCAAGGCCGGCAAGGTGACAGTGAAGCCAGGAGCTCCTGGACCTATGGCTGACCCCAAGACTCCCATAGACACTGAAGGAGCGAGGCTCATCATTGAGGAAGCCAAGAACGCCACTCCTGAGCGTCC
>DBWN01000031.1:5558-7015 GCA_002308935.1 Bacteroidales bacterium UBA1237
GATCTCACCATTTGGCAGATCCCCCGTGACGTCTATCGCCAGTCGATGTACAGCATGGCTGAGCTTGAAGACAAGATCTTCCCTCTCGGTAAGATAGGGGAGTATCTGAGCGGAAAGCTTGGTGGCTTCGCCCGTTCGGCGGACACATATGTCCTTGGCGACAGCCCTCTTTGCCTTATCAGTACCCTCACCACCACTTTCGAACCCGGAGCTGCAGGAAGCTTCTATGAGGTTACACCTGCACCCAAGATAATGGAGGACGGAAAATACGATTTCTCTTCTCCGGGACGTGACATAATCGTTTACAAGACTATTGACACAAGGCTGCTCCTTTCGGATATGGAGTCCCGTTTCCGTCTTCGTGCGGCAGCTGAAAACAAATAGTCCCGGAACAAGGCAACAGGAAATTTGAAGAGTATGAGAAAACTGATTTTCTCTTTGGCGATTTTATTTCCGGTGGTCTGCTTCTCTCAGCAGGTCACCGTACGCCTTGATAAACCCGGTGCTCCGATAAGCCCTTACATGTGGGGCATATTCTACGAGGACATCAATTACTCCGGAGACGGAGGACTGAATGCTGACCTCGTCCAGAACGGATCCTTCGAGTATTACCCGTTCTTCACCACCAATTCTCCGGAACCGGTGAACTTCCACCCCATGTTCGCATGGGAGACGGAATCCCGTGAAGGAGGGGAAGGAAGCGCTTATGTCAGCGCCAACAATCCGTTGAACTCCAACAATCCCCACAACTTGGAGATTCTCCAGAATGAGGACAAGGGCTGGTTCGGAGTGAGGAACACCGGCTATGACGGGATGGTAGTGAGAGAAGGTCAGAAATATGACTTCAGCGCCTATGTCTCCGTTTGGAAGCAGCGTCTTCCCATGAGACCTGGAGGCGGTGGCGGCCAGCCCGGAGGCGGGCAACCGGGAGGTGCCAGACCTGCAGGACAGCCTGGAGGTCAGCCCGGAGGCGGTGACGTATCAATGATGATGCGAAGGATGGCGGTTTCGCCGGCGACAATCCGTGTCGAACTCCGGAACGGGGACGATGAACTTCTGGACTCGGTGGAATTCGACAACGATGCCCTTGACCGTGACTGGAGAAAGGTTACAGCCACTCTCATTCCTTCGAAGTCCTGCAACAAGGCTTCTTTGGTAATACTCGTGAAAGGGCATAACCTCACGAAACTCGATATGGTCCGTCTCATTCCCCAGGATACGTTCAAGGGGCATGGGATGAGGAAGGATCTTGCGCAGACCGTTGCCGACCTTCATCCTTCTTTCATGCGTTTCCCGGGAGGTTGCATAATCCATGGAGGCGACCTTGAGAACACCTATCATTGGAAGGAGACGATCGGGGATCCTGCTCAGAGGAAAAACATATGGAGCCGCTGGGGATATTTCCAGTCAATGGCGATCGGATATTACGAGTACTTCATCTTCTGTGAGGATATCGG
>DBWN01000017.1 GCA_002308935.1 Bacteroidales bacterium UBA1237
TTCTGGGTAGCGGTAGCAGCATGAACAGTTGTCATGAGGCCACGGACAACACCGAAGTTGTCGTTGAGAACCTTGGTGATAGGAGCAAGGCAGTTGGTTGTGCAGGAAGCGTTGGAGATGATGTCCTGACCAGCGTAAGTCTCGTGGTTAACACCATAGACGAACATAGGGGTAGCGTCCTTTGAAGGAGCGGACATGATGACCTTCTTCGCACCGGCCTCGATGTGCTTGCGAGCTTTCTCGTCGGTGAGGAAAAGACCTGTAGACTCGACTACGACCTCAGCACCAACCTCGTTCCATTTGAGGTTTGCGGGATCCATCTCAGCTGTGAGGCGGATCTTCTTGCCATTGACGATAAGGGTGTTGCCCTCGACAGCGATGTCACCATTGAACTGGCCATGAACTGAATCATACTTGAGCATGTAAGCCAGATACTCAGGATCGAGAAGGTCATTGATACCTACAACCTCAACTTCGCCGGCGAAATTCTCGACAGCAGCGCGGAAGACCATACGTCCGATACGGCCGAATCCGTTAATACCAAGTTTTACCATTTGTTGAATAAAATATTAAATGTTGTTTGTAATGATTGCAACAGTTTTCTGCAGTATTGCCTACAAAAATCACGCAAATATATTAAAAATCATCGCAATTTCAAAGCCCTGAAAGCAGTTTTAGGCCATTCCGGCAAAGGAAAATCAATTATTAACGTTTTAGTTTTCACATTTATCCGACAAGCGCGCTATCACTGTCAATTTTGGGGTCTTTTGCCCTTGGGTGAAAACGGCGGAAATCCCATAGTCCCTCCCACTTCATCCTGGTCGTCCGGATAGTCTTCATCCCAATCGTCAACATCTTCTTCATCGAAGGATTTGAGGTCCTCGTAGTCGTATCCCTCCTCGTCAAGCTTTCTGATAAGATCATCCGGGGACAGGTCTCCGAATTCGTTGAACAAGTACCACACCAGGTCCTCCATAGTGTCAAGTCCATAGTTTTCCATGAAATCAGTCGCGTCCAGTAGGCAGACCTCCGTCGATTCGGTTTCATCTTCGAATGAATCGGAAAAGACCTTGACCGGATCACCGCTGAAACGTATTACGGAAATCTCGATCTCGTTGTCAATTATGCTCACTATGGAGTGGTCCAATATGACATCTTGACCGCCGGCAGGAATCTCCCTGGCAGTGACCTGGAAAGACCGGGGCGCGGTTTCGTCATAAAGTGTCCATGCCTTATAACGGTTCCTTCGAAAATTGAAAAGGTCCGTATTCGATTCTTTCCAATCGTAGAACAACTTATTGATGACTTCCGCCTCTTCTTCTTCCAAGGTAATGCCTGAAGACTTTACGTCAAAGGCGTGACCGCAAAGGACCTCAATTTCAGATACAGTGGGGAGCTGCACTGACTTGGGATCAGCGATGTAATCAATCTGGATATCCAGCTCAAAGAATCTTTTTTGTGGGATTGTACCACCTAAAGCGAATCCTCTGGCATATACCATAGCCTTGGACCCCCTATTAAGGAAGTTGTCTTTGACTGCCAGGTAAATGAGGTCTCCCCTGCTTATGTGCATAGATCTTTCAAGCTTCCAGATGGAGCTGGCATTGAACATTCCGTCAGCTATGTTGTACTCTACTTCCAACGGAGAAAAAATCTCTTTGTTCTTTGGCGAGTAAAACAGCAAATGGGCTCTGGTTGACATGGACGAGAACGTATAAGAATATATGAGAATGTGAGTTATGACCGATTTTATCAAATATAGGAATAATCCGCCACATCTCAACCCATGAACGAATAAAAGTCTGTTTTTTATCGCCCGAAGCCTTTATTGCGGCTTTTTTGAGTAAATTTGTGCCCATGAAGATCCTTTTGACGAACGATGACGGCTACTACGCCGCCGGAATGAAGGCTCTCGCCAGGATGATGTCCAAGGAGGGAGATGTAAATGTAGTGGCGCCCAAACGCCACCAGTCCGGAATGGGGATGGCCGTGACACTGGGGATGAAGCCCATCGCATACAAGGACCTCGGTTTCAAAGACGGGGTCAAATGGGCATATCTTGACGCCACTCCCGCCAGCTGCATAAAATACGCTCTGAACTTCGATTATCCGGGACACTATCCGGATGTGATCGTCTGCGGCATCAACCACGGATCGAACGCCTCCACGGCCGCATGCTACTCCGGAACTCTCGGAGCCGCACAGGAAGGCGCCCTCAACGGAATCACCTCAATCGGAGTATCGGTGGACAACGTACGCCCTGACGCTTCATTCGAAAGCGTGGAAAAGTTTTTCCCGGAGATTTTCCATAAGATCATGGAAAATGCCAGACCCGGTGACGGGGTTTACTACAACATCAACTTCCCGGACCTTCCTCCTGAAGAAATCAAAGGGATCAGGGTCTGTACGATGGGAAAGGGCAGATGGATAAAGGAACTCGTCGAATGGAATCCCGAATTATTCCTCAAAAGGGGCATCCCACCCGAATTCTTCAGGGGTGAGCACAGTCCCCACCCCGAGGAAGGGGAAAAGATCTTCATGATGGCAGGACAGTACGAGGACGACCCTAAAAACGGCATCTCTGCGGACCACAGGATGCTGGAAGAAGGTTACATAACCATAGTCGCCCACAATCTGGACACCACTGACTACATCGAGGACGAAAGGCTCAAGTCCCTCGGAATAGAGAAAGATTTCCGGTAAGCAAGAACCATCGCAATGAAGTATTACATCATAGCAGGCGAAGCGTCGGGAGACCTTCACGGGTCAAACCTCATGAAAGGGCTCTACGCTGAAGACCCCAAGGCGGACATCCGCTTCTGGGGAGGAAGCATGATGGATGCAGTCTTCCATGAAAACCAGAGCGGTGAAGGCCTGGTGAAGGACTACAACGAGGGTGCGGTGATGGGTCTTAAAGAAGTGTTGGCCAATCTGTTCTCTTTCGCTAAGAAACTCAAGGACTGCATCGCCGACATAGATGCGTTCTCCCCCGACGCAGTAATCCTCATAGACTACCCGGGATTCAATTTCAGGGTAGCTGAACTTGCACACAATAAAGGATACAAAGTATTCTACTACATAGCCCCCAAGGTCTGGGCTTCCAGGGAAAGCCGGATACGCAAGCTCAAACAATACGTTGACCGCCTGTTCATAGTCTTCCCCTTCGAGAAGGAGTACTTCAAGAGAAAGGGAGTCGATTTCATATACAGGGGCAATCCTCTTATCGATGCGATTGACGGTTCTGAAGGGATGAAGATTTCCAGAGAGGAACTTCTCAAAAGCGCAGGTCTTCCTGACGGGCCTTTCATAGCGATCCTGGCGGGATCCAGAAAAGGCGAAGTCTCCACCATGATGCCTGTCTGCATGGAATTCGTACGCAGACTGTCCGCTGTTCCCGGATATGAGGACATGAAGTATATCATCGCAGGAGCGCCCTCAAGGAGCCTGCAGGATTACGGGCAGTACATGGAGGGGCTGGAAGACAAGGTCAAGACAGTCTTCGGAAAAACCCATGCAGTCCTTCACAACGCAGAGGCAGCCATCGTCAACTCCGGAACAGCATCACTTGAGGCATGTCTTATCGGCACACCTCAAGTCGTAGGATGGGCCACTTCTTCCTTCAATTTCAGTATTGCAAAGAGGATTGTGAAGATTGATAGCATCAGCCTGGGGAACCTCATCCTCGGCAGGAAAGCTTTCAGAGAACTCCTCCAGTACCACCTCACTCCTGAGAACCTCTTAAGCGAGGTAAGGAGACTCCTTGAAGATGAGGAGTACAGGAAAACCATGCTTGAGGATTACGCGCAGATACGCCACGAACTTGGAGGGAAAGGAGCCTCCAGGGCAGTGGCCAAAGCGATGATCGGAGAACTGCAGAAAGCGGAATAAGAAGGCCTGCCAGTAATGGAGAACCAAAGAAGCCATGAGCGCAATGCCCATGGCTTCTTTCCGTAAACGGTCCGCAGGATATCCGTTACCTGCTTCCTCCTCCGAATCCTCCTCCGGAGAATCCTCCACCGCCGCCGAAGGAGATATGTCCTCCCTTTCCGCTGAAGCTTCCCGCCTTGTAAGCGGAAGAATTCGTGACTGCGCGGGTGTAGGAGTTCCTTGACATGGAGTCCAGGATGATGATGTTGTTCCCCAAAGGAGTGCCGATGGACTGCTCCAGTGATGAGAACTCGGCCGGATAGAGTTTCTTGAACTCCTTGGCCACCTTGGCAGCGATTCCGAAGATCTGTCCGTAGATAAGATAGCTCTTCCAAAGTCCGACCTCCGAAGAGGAACGCTCCGGAATGAGAGTGTAGTCCGTAAGGAAATTCTGGAACTCGATCACCCTTGTGAGTTCGGGATATCCTTGGGATGTAGCAACGAGATCAGACTTTAGCAGTTCCTTGTTCTTCAAGTACTTGTTGCCTTCGGATATGACCTTCACAGGGAAACTCAGAACCCTGGTGGAGTTCTTCTGGGACCATGACTGGAATTCTCCGGTCTCAAGCACACGGTTCTCTCCGGCAGCCTCGAGAGCCATATCATAGAGGGCCCTCTCGGACTCGCCCTGAGGGATGTTCTCTTCCCCTTCCAGGAATACCAGGTCAAGGCTCTTGCCCTTCTTTCCACCGGGCTGGGTCTTCACCCTGCCTTCAAGTATCCACTTGAGGAAGTATGCTCCGATTAGGTTATGCGAATAATCCGTGTTCCC
>DBWN01000119.1 GCA_002308935.1 Bacteroidales bacterium UBA1237
GACATGAAAGCCGCCATCGCGATAAGAAAATCCGACCCCGCGAAAAGCAGTCCCCCGGCAATGATTCCTGCCCAAGCCTTCTTGAATTGGGAATCACGGCCGCA
The DNA here is from genome assembly GCA_002308935.1 of Bacteroidales bacterium UBA1237. Lineage (GTDB taxonomy): Bacteria > Bacteroidota > Bacteroidia > Bacteroidales > UBA932 > Cryptobacteroides. Next base: position 105 of record DBWN01000119.1, read on the forward strand.
TTTAAGAAGAGCAGATATGCCTATAGCCGGATAAAGAAGAAGGGCGAGAGCGTATGCGAAAACGAAGTTGAGCATCACTCCGGGCGGGGATACGAAGAAGGTGAAAGCCATAGCGAGAAGGACAGCTGCCGCCATAATGGCGTAATCAGCAAGCCTCATTTTCCCGGACTTCCTTATGAAATACCCCAAGAGGAATACATGTCCGACAAGGAAAGCACCGAGACCTCCAAGGAAGAATCCCTCCCCTCTCATCTCAAGAAGGATGTCTCCAAGACAATAGAACGCCAACGAGAGGATAACCGCACGAAGGGCTATTTTCCCGCCACCGTCACGGACGATGAGTCCACCCACGTGGAGCATAAGAAGCGGCATAAGAACAGCCTTCAGGACGGACATCAGGCTCCCGTCCTTTCCGAAGCAAAGAAGAACCGCATGGCATGCTCCAGCCAGGATGAAAAGGGCCAAAGCCGCCAAGGATACTATCCCCGCGACAGAATCATTTCCTATGCGATTGCCACTCCGCATGAGCATTACCCTGCACTTCCGAGGGTACGAAGTTACATTTTTTCTTCCGAAAACCCTTTATCCCGTTTTTTTGGACTACCTTTGAAGACGAACAAGAACCAAAGGCCCAATGAGAAACAGGATCAGTTCATACATACTCAGAGCGGTGGTACTCTCAATAGTCGCCCTGTCGGTAGTCCTTCCGGCAGGCGCGGTATTCACCGAGAGGAACATCGGAAAGACTCTGCGCGTGCTCCACTACGAGCTGAAGAACGTATACAACGACCTCATGGCTGAAGCCCTCGGAGCGGAGGAGGAGGAACAGAAGCAGCACGCACAGCTTGTCGCGCTGATTGAGAAGTGCAACGAGCTCTCCCTTATGCTCTACTCCCAGAAACAGGACTTCACCTTCGACCTCACCTACGCCCTTGACGAAGTCACGAACCAGTACCTGTCATTCAACAGGACAAAGATCCCCTATGAGGACATCGTGAGCCGCGCCGAAATCGAGGTCGACCGCTATGAGAAGATGGTGGTCACGCTGAAGAACCTCCCGCCAGTCATAAAGAAGGCCCCGGAGATAAAAATCGAGCCTGAAGAAGAGGAAGAGGAGTCCGTGAAAAGCGCACCCGCCGCTGAGCCGGCAGCCCAAGAGAGTGAAGGCGAGCAAGCCGACTCAACCGATGTCGAGGACGCCATACCCGACAATATCCAGGCTACGATAGACTCCCTCCAGACGATACTCCCCTCCTTCATGGAGGACATAGAGGAGAACCCCTTTGAGATGGACGCCCAGGCGCAGGCTGAAAGGGACAGCTGCCTGTATTACGCTCAGCAGATCCTGGACCTCTACTGGGAGAGCCTCTTCCGCGTGGACGAGGACAACACCTACTACACCGAGACCGACAGGCACCTCAAGGACGCCTACGACTACGCCCAGGAGAGGTACCACCTTGTCCAGAAGAAGATATTCATCGAAGGCCAGGACAACTACTTCACCGTACTGCATAACTTCAAGGAGAACGTCAAAGCGGCATACAAGGACTGCGTGGACAAGTACAGCGAGCCTGAAGGGGAACCCGGATCATTCAGCGAATGGAGAGGTCCGATGGTCATCTGGTTCATGTTCATCGTCCTGATCGTGATCGCTTTCGCTACAATCCTTATCAACATCATCTCAAGGATACTGGAAAAGAAAGTGAAGTACTTCTCTTCAGAGTTCTTCACGGACCACAGGTTCCTTTTCCTTCTTCTTGGCGGAATAATCATATTCTCACTGACGGTAGGCATCGCGATTTTCCTGTCAAAACAGTACTTCTTCAAGATGGCATCAAAGCTTCTGCTTGAGTTCGCATGGATGCTTGCTGCCATCTTCTTGTCCCTGCTTATCCGACTCAGCGGAAAAGAGGGCAGGGACGCACTGGTGGCGTATCTTCCCATAATGCTGATGGGATTCATAATAATCACCTTCAGGATCATCTTCATCCCGAACAGCCTGCTGCTGGTGATATTCCCTTTCATGCTTCTTGTCTTCCTCATCTGGCAGATATTCGTCATAAGGAAGAGGTTGCCGCTTCTCCCCAAGGCTGACAAGTTCTACATGTGGATCACTTTGGGCCTGCTTCTCATAACCACCTCCATGGCATGGTACGGTTACGTAATGATGGCTCTCCTGGTCCTCATCTGGTGGATATTCCAGCTGACGATGATCCTTTCGATCAACGCGGTGTTCGTCCTTATGAAGCGCTATTACGACAAGCACCTCGCCCACAGGATAATGGAATACCGCAGCAAGAACCCTTATCTCCCCATGCGGAACAAAGGCTCCCACATAGAGGTGTCATGGTTCTTCGACATGGTGAAGATGATGTTGGTGCCCCTGGCCGCCATATGGTCGGTTCCGGTATGCATCTTCATGGCCGGTAACGTGTTCGACCTTCAGGGAGTAAGCGTGGATTATTTCATGAAGCCGCTTCTGAACGTCGACAAGGTCATCCACCTTTCACTGTTCAAGACTGCTATAGTGACCAGCCTCTTCTTCGTCTTCCGGTACCTCAGCTACGCGTTCAAGGCCCTCGACAGGGTCTGGAGGTCGAAGAGCGCCATCGCGAAGCTCAAGAACGGCAACATGTTCAAGGAGACGGACCTCAACTTCAACTTGACGGACAACGTGATAAGTCTCGTGTGCTGGGGCCTCTTCCTCATAATCTCCTTCATACTTCTGAAGATACCTACATCAGCTATCACGATAATAAGTACGGGTCTTGCGACCGGTATCGGATTCGCTATGAAGGACGTGCTGAACAACTTCTTCTACGGAGTGCAGCTCATGAGCGGAAGGCTCAGGGTCGGTGACGTGATCGAATGCGACGGCGTCAGAGGAAGGGTCGAGAGCATGACATACCAGAGCACCCAGGTGATCGCTAACGACGGTAGCGTAATGGCTTTCCCGAACTCTTCCCTCTTCAGCAAGAACTTCAAGAACCTCACCCGCAACCATGCTTATGAACTTCTTCAGATCCCTGTGGGAGTCAAGTACGGAACAGACGTGAACAAGGTGAGGGAAATCCTGATAGACGCGCTCTCTGTCCTTCAGACAAAGGACGAGTACGGCAGGGACATTGTCGATCCCGCCCACGGCATAACCGTCAAGTTCGATTCCTTCGGTGACAACAGTGTCAACCTCAAGGTCAGCCAGTTCACCACCGTCGAGACCCACTACAGCTATGCAGCGAAGGCCAAGGAGATCATCTACAACACTCTGAACGAGCACAACATCGAAATTCCGTTCCCTCAGAGGGACATCTACGTGAAGCAGATAGTGAACTCCGAAGAGCAGTAGAGAGAGACGCTACGGAAAAGATTCGGGGAGACGGACACTGTATCCGCCTCCCCTTCTCTTTGCACAGCACTCATCGTGCAGTCATAATCATTTGCCTTCCAGCCACTCTTTCCTTGCCTTGTCAAGAGCGTCCCAATGTTCAGCGGTCATGCTGCCGGGAGTGAAAAGGCATATTCCCTTGGCTCCTGCCCTCATCGAACCTTCAACAGCTGCGGAGATTTCGGAGGGGACGAGACCCGACTGCTCGGGATCCTTCAGAGTTTCCTTCTTCTGCCATTCCCTGCAGATGAAAAGGCCGCTGATGACAGGTATTCCGGTGCGTACTTCTTCACGGGTGACTTTGGCGATCCAGTCGGTGTCACCCAGGTAGAAGTCATTGTAGTTCATGGGGAATGCGATGTCAATGGGCCACTTGTCCCATTCCTGGCGTACCATCCACTTGGCATGGGAAGCGGGACCGGGGAACACATCAGCTGAGAGTTTCTTGCCCTTGGAGTGGACCTCTTCGGCGACCATCTTCACCAGGTCAGTGACGGCGTCGCACCTGAACTGCGCCCATGCGGCCACATTGGAAGGATTCCGGACCGACCTTATGTCGATTCCGGTCTTGGCCTTGAACTGGGCCACACACCTGTCGCAGTAGCAGTAGTCCGCCGGAGCGTACTCGCTGTGCATGTCAAGACCGTACTTGTCCCAAAGGCCCCGGGCGAGGATGACGTCAGGATAACGTATGTAGTCAAGCTGGACATAGTCCACATCGGGGATTTGTGCGGCCTTGCCCATCTGGGAGACGACCCACTCGCGGACTTCAGGATTGGCGGGATCAAGGAAAGTGTAATGGTCCACGAAAGCGGGATCAGTGTCCGCGCTCTTTCCGAGGCGGTTCACAGCGTACCAGGAATGAGGCAGTCCCTTCTGGGGCATTATCGGAATCCATGCATGGTATTCAAGCCCGACGGCATGCGCAGCCTTGGAAGCCATGGCTATCTTGTCGAAATCCATTCCCGCGTTCATGCAGACTCCACTCACACCGTGGTTCTTCCATTCCGTGAAAAGGGCTTCCATGCTCTCTGCTGTGGCATTTCCGGGAACGGATCCCCATGCGTAGACCGGAACTTCAGTACGCTGGACTTTCGGAGGAGCGGGAAGAAGAGAGGCCATCGATGAAGGGACGTAGAAGTTGTCGTTCTCCCTTATCCAGCACAGTACCGAAGGGGAATCCTGCTTCTGTCCGTCCAGGAAATAATACGACCTGTTCGCAGGGATTTCGAGAGTGTGGCCTCCGGAAGTCACTTTGAGGACGGGATCAGCGCCGCTTCTGTCAACGCTGCAGTCATACCCGTAGAAAAGGTCGTAATGGGGGACGTAGATTTCATCAGTCTGGGTCTCCAGTTCCTTCTTCAGTCCCAAAGCCTTCCTCATGTAGCGGTTCAGCTCAACGTTACGGATGATTCCCTGAGGAGTCTGGCCGTTAGGGTTATAGACTGCATAGAAGACGTCCTCACCGGTATGGTTGCCGCTTATGAAAGCGATATGGGTGTGGGAAGTCATTATACGGTTGATTTCTCCTGAAAGGGTGGATTCCCTGGAGGCGTTCATATAGTCCTGCACTTCAAGTCCCCTATGGGCTTTGAGGGCAGCGAGTTCCTCCGGTTTGAGGTCTATGTCAGTGTACTGTTTGAACACCTTCGCCATGTCCTCGGGGGCGCAATTCTGCAGAAGCTCGTTCATCTTCACTCCGGAAGCCTTGTACTTGGAGAACTGCAGGAACATCGAGTCCAGAGGCTGCTTAGTGTAGTTGTTGTAATTGGCGTCACCCATGGTGATTCCGCCGGTTCCGTGGTCAGGCATGATGACGACCGTGGTGTTTCCGTCCTTCTTGGCGAAGTCCATTACGGCCTGCACGGCGTTGTTGAATTCGATGAACTCGGTGACCGTCCCTACAGCGTCCTTCGCATGTGCGGCCATGTCGACCTTGCTTCCCTCAATCATCAGGAAGAATCCTTTCGGGTTCTTGGAAAGAAGTGAAAGGGCCTTCTGGGTCATTTCCGTGAGTGAAGGCTCAGTCTCGTCACGGTCAATCTCGTACTGCATGTGGGAGTCGTTGAACACCGCCCAGACCTTTCCTTCCTTATGGTTCCTGAACGCTTCGATATCTTTCTTTATGTAGGTTATGCCTTCATCCTTGAGAATTCCCTCAACTTCTTCGTCAATAGCCGAAACTCCTCCTGCGAAAAGGACATCAAGTCCTTGAGATGCCATCTGCCTTGCGATGTCATGGGTGGCGCTTCTTTCAACAGTATGGGCGGAAGTCGCGGCAGGAGTGGCGTGATAGAAGTAGCATGTAGCCACAACACCGACAGACTTTCCTTGCTGAAGACGGGCGGCCTCCGCCAGAGTCGTCTGAGGCTGGAACTCCCTTGAAATATCAATGGGAACCACATCGAATGG
>DBWN01000070.1:0-3619 GCA_002308935.1 Bacteroidales bacterium UBA1237
GGGGCTTTCACTTTCTCCCAGAACTATGTTTTCTTCTATGACCAGCTGGAGAAAGCGAACCTGTTCCTTCAGGGCATCATCGACACAAAGGACCTTCCCTTTGATGACAGGCAGGTGGATTGGCTCTTCGCCAACCCGATCAGCGACGGCGGACAGTTCACCGGAGTCTCCAACCTCATCATGAAATACGGCGTCGTCCCTTCAGAGGTCATGCCTGAGACTCTTGCCGCCAACAACACTTCCCAGATGCGTACCCAGATAGCGACCAAGCTCCGTGAGGACGGCCTCATGCTGAGGGACGCTTGGGAGAAGGCCTCTGCCGCAGACAAGAGGAACGGCAAGGCGGCGGACAGACTTCAGTCAATGAAGATCGACTACCTCAAGGAGGTCTACCATATGCTGGCGATCTGCCTTGGAGTGCCTCCGACAGAGTTCACATGGTCAAGGCGTGACAGCAACGGAGAACTCCGTAATACCAAGACCTATACTCCCAAGTCATTCTATGAGGAGTATGTTGGTGAGGATCTCGAGAACAACTACATCATGGTGATGAACGATCCCGTCAGGGAATACTACAAGGTTTACGAAATCCAGTACGACCGTCATGTCTATGACGGACAGAACTGGGTGTACCTCAATCTCCCCATTGATGAAATCAAGCAGATGGCCATCGCTTCAATTAAGGACAATACGGCGATGTATTTCTCATGTGACGTGAACAAGTTCTTGAGCCGCACAAGCGGAGTCGCTGATTTGGCGAATTTCGATTACGAATCCCTGATGGGCGTAACTTTCGGAATGAACAAGGAGCAGAGGGTTAAGACCCACGCCAGCGGATCGACCCACGCCATGACCCTTATCGCAGTGGACCTTGACAACGGCAAACCGACCAAGTGGATGGTCGAGAACAGCTGGGGAGCTTCTTCAGGTTACAAGGGCAACATCATCATGACCGACGAATGGTTNNTGGTTCAACGAGTATATGTTCCGCCTTGTCCTCCAGAAGAAATACGTACCCGCCAGCATAATGAAGTATTTCGATCAGGAACCCATTCAGCTCCCTTCATGGGATCCTATGTTCGCTCCTGAGGAGTAATCCTGACCGTACAAACACGAATAAAGACGCCTGCCGATTTTTCGACAGGCGTCAGTTTTATATGGCGTACGGTACTTATGCGCTTCTCAGTTCCCTTCCTTCAGTCTTCAGCCATTTGGAGACAGGAAGAAGAGCTATCAGATATCCGATGGCTGCGATGCTCGTGCATGTCAGGATCACATCCCATGCCTTTATATGTACAGGGTAGGAGCTTACGACGAACTGTCCGGGCATTGAAATAAGGCCGAACTTCTGCTGAACAAGAGCAAGGATGACTCCGATGACGGCTCCAGCCGCCATTCCAAGAAGGGATATCATCCATCCTTCCAGAATGAAAATCTTCCTGATGAGCTTAGGGGAAGCGCCCATGCTGAGGAATGTCCCTATGTCATCGTCCTTTTCGATGATGAGCATCGAAAGGCTTCCGAAGATATTGAACGCAATAATGATGATGACGAAGATGAGGATCAGGTAGACTGCGGCCTTCTCATACCTCATCATCTTGTAGAGGGCCTCGTTCTGATGAAGACGGTCACTTACCTTGAATTTGTCCCCTCCGGCCTTCTGGAGATCCTTGATGAGGGCTTGTACCTGCCTGGGTGTGGTACCGGGCAGAGTCCTTATCTCCACGGCGCTGACTTCCTCAGTGTAGCCCATCAGGTCCCTCATTATCTCTATCGGGACTATCAGCAGGTCTGAATCTATGTCGGAGTTGATGACGAATATCCCTTCGGGATAGACCTTCGCCATATTGAGTGAAGAAGAAGGATTGGAGACGGAGAACTGTTTTTCCCTGTCGGGATAATAGATGTCGATCGAGGAGAGGAATTTGGGACTGATCCCCATGTTGAAGGCGAGCCCGGAGCCGACAGCGGCTAGCGGAACGTCCCCTTTGTGGAGGGAGAAGGAACCTTCCTGCATCCGTTGTGCGATAGGGGATTCCTCTTCATAGACCATGTCCACGCCCTTGCAGCGGGCGACGCCGTTCCTCTGTTCGTAACCGAGATAGACATTGTCCTCGAGTATCCCGCTCATGTTGAGGATCCTCGGATCATCATATGCCAGGTCGAAGAGTTCTCCTTCGGGTATGAACACCTTTCCTTGGGAAGGGGTGACAAGAATATCGGGTTCGACGTCATCCAGTGACATTGTCACTATGTCGTCAAACCCGTTGTAAACTGAAAGTATGATGATGAGGGCCGCCGTCCCTATGGCCATGCCGATGGCGCTTATCGCAGAGATGATGTTGATTACATTGTGTGATTTCTTTGCGAAAAGGTATCTTCCGGCTATGAAGAGCGGCAGGTTCATCGCGCTTTACTATTGCTTGAGCAATTCGTCGATATGCTCCGCGTAATCGAGGGAAGAGTCCAGATAGAACACCAGCTCAGGGACTATCCTGAGTTGTTTGGCGACTTTCCGGCCCAGTTCACCCCGGTAGGTGCGGACGTTCTCCTTGAGGATTCCCATGACTTCCTCAGCCTTGGCTGAAGGGAAGATGCTGACATACACCTTGGCCAGTGAAAGATCAGGACTGATCCTGACCTCACTGACGGTGACCATGGCACCATTGAAGGCTGCCATGCCCTTTGAGCGTATGATTTCAGCGAGATCCTTCTGGAGCTCCCTTCCTACTTTGAGTTGTCTTGTCGATTGTCCTTCCATTGATGAAAGTCTATTTTACGTTGACGATGTAGTAGTTCTTCTTCCCTTTCTGGAAGAGTATGTACTTGCCGTCCATGATGTCCTTCTCGCTCACCTGGTAATCAATGCTGGACACCTTGTCCTTGTTGATGCTGACACCATTGTTCATGACCATCTTCCTGGCTTCTCCCTTTGAGGGGAAGACCGATGTCTTGACGGCAAGCATATCGAGAATTCCGCAGGGGAGATCCTCCTTTGAAACCTCGAAAGTGGGTACACCGGCGAACACGTCGAGGAAAGTCTGCTCGTCGAGGCTGCGGAGTTCCTCGGAAGTGGAGTTTCCGAAGAGCATCTTGGAAGCGGAAAGGGCCTTCTCGTACTCCTGCTCACCATGGCACATGATGGTGACCTCTTTTGCGAGTACCTTCTGGAGCTTCCTCTGTCCGGGATCTTCGCGGTGCTCGGCGATGAGATTCTCGATGGTCTCCTTGTCAAGCATGGTGAAGATCTTTATGTACCTCTCGGCATCCTCGTCAGCCACATTCAGCCAGAACTGGTAGAAAGTGTACGGGGAAGTCCTCTTGGAATCGAGCCATACGTTGCCCTTCTCAGTCTTTCCGAATTTGGTTCCGTCAGCCTTCTTGATCAGGGGGCAAGTGAGGGCGTAAGCGTCCTTTCCGAGCATCCTGCGGATGAGCTCTGAACCGGTGGTGATGTTACCCCACTGGTCGCTTCCTCCAAGCTGCAGAACGCATCCCTTGTTCTGGTAGAGCCAAAGGAAGTCGTATCCCTGCATCAGCTGGTAGCTGAATTCGGTGAAGGACATTCCTTCCCTTGATTCGCTGGAAAGTCTCTTCTTCACGGAATCCTTGGCCATCA
>DBWN01000070.1:3735-4966 GCA_002308935.1 Bacteroidales bacterium UBA1237
AGGAAACGGCTCAGCTGGGCCTTGATGCAGGCTACATTATGGTTGAGGGTCTCCTCATCGAGGAGATTCCTTTCGGCGGACTTCATTGAAGGGTCGCCGATCATGCCGGTAGCTCCGCCTACNNATGGGCCTGTGGCCGCAGTTCTGGAAATGTTTCAGTATCATTACGCTCACCAAGTGACCGATATGAAGGGAATCGGCTGTCGGGTCAATTCCTACATAAGCGGCGGTGGGGCCTTCCATGAGTTTCTCTTCCNNTCTTCCGTTCCGGGCATGATATCCTGGATCATGCCTCTCCACTTGAGTTCCTCTACAAAATTCTTCATCGGATGATTCGAAAATTCGTTAATTGTGTCTTCAATATAAAGTAAGATGCAAAGATACTACCCTTTTGTGACAAGAAAAAATCCGAATCCGCAAATTTCCTTATGGCGAGGCGAACAAGGAAGAGGTTTATTGTGCAGAAGGCCTTTTTTTGTGTTTTTAGGCTGATTATCCGTTCGTTCGCCACTCAAAAATTGCTTTATTCTCCCAAAAACGCTATTTTTGTAAGCCGTGGTCAAACCGACCGCAATGTGCTTGAAAACAAATCAAACTAACTAAAGAATATGAGAAAAAATATCGTCGCCGGAAACTGGAAGATGAACACAACTGTTCCCCAGGGCGTTGAACTTGCAAAGGCAGTAGCTGCAAAGGCAGCTGAAGTTCCTGCTGAGGTCGGTCTCGTTGTGGCCCCTCCTTTCACCCATCTTTGCGCTGTCGCTGAGGTCCTGAAGGGTACCTCCGTTGGACTTTCCGCACAGAACTGCGCTGACAAGGCCAAGGGTGCTTACACCGGAGAGGTCTCCGTTGACATGCTCACTTCCTGCGGTTGCCAGTACACAATCCTCGGACACTCTGAGAGGCGTCAGTACTACGGTGAGACCGATGACAAGCTTGTCGAGAAGACAAAGCTCGCTCTCGAGGCAGGTCTCAAGGTCATTCTCTGCGTTGGTGAGAACCTCGACGAGAGGGAGGCCGGAAAGCACTTCGATGTCGTTACCGAGCAGACCCAGAACGTCCTTTACAACTTCACCGCTGAAGACATGGCCAACATCATCGTGGCTTACGAGCCCGTTTGGGCTATCGGAACCGGCAAGACCGCTACCGCTGAGCAGGCTGAGGAAATCCACGCTTGCATCCGCAAGGTCCTTGCTGCCAAGTTCGGTGAGAAGGTCGCTGACGACACCAC
>DBWN01000237.1 GCA_002308935.1 Bacteroidales bacterium UBA1237
GGAGAATTGCACAACTCCACAAGTACAAGCGAGAGCTACATGAAAGAGATCGGTGTCTGGAAGCAGATGAAGGACGCCAACTTCAATACGGTCATCGCATCCTGCTCATGGGATGTCGTTGAACCCGAAGAAGGAAAATACGATTTCACATCTGTTGATCACGTCATCAAAAACGCGCGTGAAAACGGACTCAAAGTGGTCCTCATCTGGTTCGCAAGCTGGAAGAACGGCAATTCCACATACGCCCCAAGTTACATTAAGCGCAATCCCAAGAAATATCCTCTCGTGATAAGCGAAGAAGGAAAGACCCTGAACGTTCTGTCCGCCTTCTCCGAGAACTCCAAGAACGCCGACAAGAAAGCATTCGAAGCTCTGATGAAGCATATAAAGGAAGTCGACCACGACTATACCGTCATAATGATGCAGGTGGAGAACGAACTCGGTATCCTCGGCTCAAAGAGGGATTTCTCACAGGATGCTCAGAAAGCATGGAAAGGCCAGGTCCCTTCGGATCTCATAAACTACCTTACCTCGCACAAAGGAAAGCTATTCCCCGAACTTGAGAAGGTATGGGCAGCCAACGGATACAAGACAAAAGGCACCTGGGAGGAAGTATTCGGAAAGAGCCATTCCAACACTGAGAACTGGCAGGAGTTTCCCTACTATACTGAGGAAATCTTCCAGGCCTACCATTACGCCAAATACGTAGGCGAAGTAGCCGCAGCAGGAAAAGCAGTGCACAACATACCGATGTACGTCAACAACTGGCTGAAGCAGCCTGGAATGGGAGCACCCGGACAGTTCCCCTCCGGAAGTCCCCTTCCCGATGTGATTGATGTCTGGAGAGCTGCAGCCCCGGCACTTGATTTCACGGCGCCTGACATCTACATCAATGAATACGAGTGGGTGCTGAGCCAGTTCTCCCTCAGTGAGAATCCTATCTTCATCCCTGAATGCAGGGCTGATGTATCCAAGGCTCTTTACGCATACGGCGAATACGATGCCCTCGGCTTCGCTCCATTCGGTTTCGACGGTCCCCAAAGCGGAGGTCTCGGTGCTTCATCGGAAGAGATGAAGAATCTCGGCAAGTGCTACGGGATCCTCTCAGGAATGGGCACCATGATCACGGACAACTACGGGTCTGACAAGATGAGAGGAGTGAGAGTGACCGAAGACAACCCCAATCCCAGTGTGGAGATGGGAGACTATGTGATCACTGTACGTTCTTCCGTCAGGAACCAGAGGTCATTCAACTACGGACAGGGCGCTGAACAGCTCGCAGCAGAAAATGCAGCTCTTGCCGCAAGGAACCAGCAGCAGGCACAATCAGGTGCACTAATCATCCAGACTTCACCCGATGAATTCTACATCGTAGGAATCAACGCCGCTTTCAGCTTCTCCTTCAAGGACAGCAAGGCCACTGGACAGGTCATGACCGACGCTATTGAAGAAGGTACATTCAAGGACGGCAAATGGATACCAGGACGCAGGCTCAACGGTGATGAGAACAGAGTCAGCATCAATGGAGTCGGTGCAGAAAGAGTCGTACTTTACAAATCTACAGTTGACCCTTCTGCAGGAAGGAGATTCCAGTAAAGCATAGACTTGCAAGTCAGCCACCCACGAATGAATTCGTGGGTTTCCTTGGACAATTATCATGATACTTTATCGGGAGCGTAATTCAGAAAGAAGTTTTTGTATATATTCGTCGTAATATCGGATGGCCAAGTGCTGAAAACGCTCGACACTTCCGATGAACTATCCACATATTCTTTATAACAATGAAACTTACAAAAGTTCTCTTTTGCGTCATCATGACGCTGCTTTGCTTCAGTGCTCACGCCCAGTACACCGCCGTCAACGCCCTTGACCGTGGAAAGAATCCCGGAATTCTTGGAGGTCCCGACGGCAAGACGTTCGCCGCCATCATAGAGACCGACGGGAACAAAGTAACCCTCATTGAGAATACCTTGAAATTCCTCAAGGAAAAGGAGATCGTCGAAAAAGACTTCGACATGGGTCCCCTTCTGGACGAGCTGAGCGACTCTTTGAGCCAGTTCACCATACCCGTTGCAGTCAAGGTCGGATATTTCCTGGCAGGCCCGAAGATAGCCCGTTATTCCGAGCGACCGATAAGGGTCATAATGGACATGCGCTTCGAGTTCTATGATACCGGAAACGCAATGATAGTGTTCGAGAACTTCAGGGAACAGACATTCTCTCATCTCACGGATGCGTCCAAGTCCCTGCTCAAGGAAAGGAATTACGACTATCCCCATTATGACATAAGCAAGGATCTTGAGGTAGAATGGGATACCTTCCAAAGCGCGCCGCTGTATACCACCAATCTCGTCAAGGGCCTATTCATAGTGAACAACGGTATTGAAAGGGCAAAAGAGATCTTCGCAGAAATCGACGAGTTCTTTGAAAAGCTCAACGAACAGTTCGCTGTCCTTGACGAAGTGGCTGAGAAGAGCAAGTTCTTCAGATGGCAGACGGACGAAGAAGCATACGATTATCTCATAGAGCGCCAGAAAGCGAATGACCTTCCCATAGGAATGCCTGCAGTCGTTCCCAAATTCAAAAAGGAGTTGGAGGCTGGACGCATGTTCAGTCTCAAGGAGTCAGTATTCAGAAAGGAGATGAGGGCAGTCATCGTAAGGACATTCGCTGCCATCCAGGTATACTTCGGAGGAAAGATCACCGGTGTCGCCGAGGACGGAGAACAGACTTGGGCCCTTTCCGGAGGATCCCTCCTCCCCGTTGATCCCAAACTCAAAAAGACTCTCGAAAAAAATGGTCAGGACTATTTCAGCTATGAGGTGGAAGAGTAGCGTCTGCAACGCCATAACGTTGCTTCTTCTCTGCCTGTCCGTATCTGCGGGTGCCCAGAGCTTCGATTCTCTCAAAAAGAACAAGGCCCAGAGCGTCAACTCAGCCCTTGCCCCCTATCTTGACAAGGATGATTATTCGGGACTGGCGAAGTACCTGAAGACGAACCCTTCCGCCGTGAATGACGGCAGCACTACTGAAAAGAGGCAGATATCCAACACCGCTACCAGCAATGTGGTGAAACCCCTTCTCCATGATGCCGTGGACAGGGCCCTGGAAGGGAAGGTGTCACCACAGATGGTCTCGACCATCCTCAATGCCGGAGCGGACATGTACATCCTCTTCGACTCTCAGGCTCCCGTCTATAACGTGATGCACTATATCGCCCATCACAAGAAAAGCGAGTGTGCGAATGCCGAGAAACTGCTGGAGATATTCTACTCAAGGCCGGATTTCGACATAAACCGGAAGAGCGGTTCATTGCCTCCGCCTTTCGCATATCTTATCCGTGAGAATTACCGTGCCCTGAACGGCAGGTACAGCCCTGATTATATCTCGGACAAAGTGGTTGAATTGTCCCTCAACGCAGGAGCTCCGACCAACACCTACAACAATGACGGCAGTTCCCTCATGCTTCTTGCAGAGGCCTCTGAATCCTCCTACCTCAAAAATCTCTTCGTCGACCGAGGGATCAACCTCAGCCGCCAGGCTGATGAAGAAGGCAATGACGCCCTCATTGCCGCCATCCTCGATGAAGACATCGCCCTTGTCAAGAAGATGGTAGTCCAGGCGGGAGAGAAGATAACCACCGATAGGGTCAGGAACTTTGTCGGCCGTTTCTCCGGAGAGACCCTTGAGTATGTGACGGCGGAGTGCGCCAAAAACAGTTCGGGTTACGACGCCATCACCCAGTTCAGGTCCGTATTCCCCGCTTTCAAGGAGAAGGTGCAGGACAAATATGAGGCTGTCGCGAAAAGAGAGGTATCCTCCGCCGCCGACTACAAGTCCATCATGACTTGCAAGGAAAGGTTCCCCGATCTTGAGAACATAACAGGACCGAAGTTCCGGGAGATCGCAAGCAACGACGTTGAGGCCGCGAACACCATAGAAGACATAAAGCTGTGCGAGCAGCGCTATCCCGACCTCCAATACGTCATCAATCCCAAGAAGAGCCACCTGTACCAGCTTGCTGTGCGTGACCTTGACTTGACTTTCAACCATGCGAAGGGATTGGTGGAGGACAGCTCTTTCTATTACGACAGCAAGTACACCTCCATTCCGGGGTCCTTCATCAAAGCTTTCGATTCATACTACGATCCGGACGGGAAACTTCCGCTTGCAAGGTCACTGAGCCGTTTCTTCTCAGCCCTGGATGGTTACCGCGCCGGTTACACGTACTACATCAGTCTCCCCTCCCCTGTTCTGAGGCAGGATGAAATCAAAGAAGACAGGAACCGGCTGAATAACGCATACAGCAGCTTGGCAAGCTGCAGCGACTTCGGTCTATCTTCTCCTTCGATGCTCTCCGAGATCGACAGGCGCCGAAAGGAGGCAAGTGAACTTGCGGAGCGAAGCATAAGGCTTTACAGGGAGTTCTGTGCCAAACTTCCGGGAATGATCAAAGTCAGAGAACACAAACAACCTTCCGGGGATGTTGACAGAGGATTCCTGGACTCGTACTATTCTTATGACGACAATGGTGAAATCACCTATATCCTGGAGTATGAAGGCAAGAATTATTACATCCACGCCACATATAACGGATTGTTCGATGACAAATCGACGACCTTCGAACCCATAAACCTTGTATTCGAGGGGTATAAGATCACGGGGTACCACTGCTTTGATCTGGAGTCCCTGGACCAATATGATGTCGAAAAGGATCTGCCTTATTACGAAAAAGGCAAGATGTATTCATCGACTTCCGAATTGGAAAGGGATATCATCCGGATGATCATCAATTATTACAACGGCCTCCTTCGACAGAGGTAGAGCAAGTACCCGAAGAACTCTTATAGAAGGTTCTGATACGGAGAAGATGCAATCCGCTGCGGCACATGGCCCCAGCGGATTGTGTTTTTTGTGCAGCCGTCCTCCATCTGAGACGAGCGGATATGATTCTCCACAGCCCAAGCATCAAAAACAGCATTGCCCCATCTGCCTGGGAGAGAATCTGCAATAAAAGGAGGAAGGCCCTGGCAGATTTCATCATGCCTGCGCCCGTAAAAAGCAAGTCTCGCTCTTTCGTCTTTGATGGAAGCGGAAATAGGAGCTATATCAAGACAGTCTTTTATGAATTTCGGGTTATATGTAAAAACAGCACGCTTCTTCCTTTCATCCCAGAAAAGGCGTCCTACTTCTCTTCCCCATATGTTGACGCTTACTATGTTATTTTGCATGTCTTACCCTTTTTCTTTTTCCTTTCATGATCAGTTCCAATTCGTATGGCGAAATCGGAATCTCAGGCAAGACATCATCAAGGCCCTGTCCACAACCTATCGCCTGAAGCAATTTGATGAAAGTGGCAAGAGTGATATTGAACGCCTTGCCGTTCTCGAACTTTCTAATGGTCACTATACTTATACCAGATTTCTCAGAAA
>DBWN01000041.1:0-4757 GCA_002308935.1 Bacteroidales bacterium UBA1237
GGAGACCAGCCCCGCGTACGTCCTTTCGGCACCGCCGAAATATTCGAGGGCAAGCTCTACATCCAGACAGGAAAAGTGAAGAACGTGTACAAGCAGCTTATCGCTAATCCCAAGGCTGAGATATGCGGCTTTGATGGAGCGGAGTGGATCCGTATCCAGTGTGAACTCATACCTGACGAAAGGATCGAGGCCAAGCAGGACATGCTTGACAAGAATCCATCCCTTCAGGGAATGTACAAAGCCGATGATGACAATACCATCGTCTTTTACATGCGTAACGCTACGGCGACTATCTCATCCTTCACCGCAGATCCCAAGGTGCTCAAGTTCTAGAGGTTTCTCTCGGGTGACACAGAAAAATGGGGCGATTCCATCACTTTTGGAGTCGCCCCAGGATTATTATTGCACCGGTTTCCTAGAGATCCTTTCCTTGGGTTACCGCACGGTATTCAGCAGGTGTCATGCCCGACTGCCTTCTGAATGCTGTGAAGAAATACTCGTAGTTGTCATACCCCATCGCATACGCTATCTCTTTTATCGAAAGAGAGCTGTTGGTGAGTTCTTCCTTGGTCTTGCTGAACTTGACTTCCTGGATGTATTTCGCGGGAGAGAACCCGGTATATTCCTTGAATACTTTCCTGAAGTTTGAATAACCCATGCAGAGGGTCTTTGCTATTTCTTCGGGCTTGATTGTGCGGAACTGCTCCATGATCATGATCTTCGCCCTGTTGATCTGGTCTCCAATCTCGCTTGAACGGTACGCCTGGTTCTTCTCGTAGAAATACGCCAAACCAAGCAGATGGGACACTATGCTGGAGAGCAGCTGCTGGAATCCGGATTCCTGGTCCATCGCCGTTTTTATGGCCTTGTCATATAATTCCACCATGTCATTGTGGAGTCCGACAGTGTAAATAGGCTTCGACTTGGAGAAGAATCCGTTGCTGAGCCAGTGATCCATATGGTTTCCGCTGAATCCGATCCAGAATTCCTTCCAACCGGTATCAGGATCGGGATAATACGTGTGCCATTCTCCGGGGAAGAGAAGGAACATGGTTCCCTTGGTGACAGGGACTTTGTGCCCTAAAGACGCACTGGTGAAATACCCTTTACCTTTAGTGATATAAATCAGCTGGTACTCGTTGAGGATTCTTCCTTTTTCGGCTGAAAACAGGTATCTGGAAGGGTGGTTAGCAGGAGGATACGGCATACCCGGACCTATCTCCTGGAATCCTACGGAGTTGACGGCCATACCCCAAAGAAGGTCATAAGGGTTTATGACAAGGTACTTCAAGTGGAGGGAGCCTTCAACATGCTGCACTTCTTCTTGTGAATAGGAGTTATCGAGAGAGACGGCTTCTGTTGTACTAAAGGAATTATCCGCACCGGGATTCATGCTTTTGTCTTGAGCGTTCCCATAATCGGGACCGGCGGTATCAGTAATATGCTCCATTGTCAAAACAGTTTCGGACTTATTTATTTGCGATTGCTCCGTTTTGGTGGCGTATCAAAAATCGCAGTTGCTAATATAGTCATTCTCTTTGTTTTTACAACTCTTTTAGGTTACAATTCGCCACTTTTTTACGCTTTATTGAGCGTTTGGCCGGTCCATGTGGTTATTTGCTCTTGTTTTTTGACCCTCGCTTTTTTTGAAATTCAATCCGGTTCGTGGTTGCATAACTTGTTGTTATTTATTTTAGATTCCCTTCTGTAAGAGTTTCAATCTTCATATAAAAAATGTAATCATTTGCTTTTTGACAATATGAATTTGATAATTGCCAGCGCTTATCATTTTTTATCATATTGTAGTATTTTTGCATTATCCGAAATGCGGTCATAAGTAAAATCAACACACAATCATATCAAACCAATCACAAAATCACTGTTATGAAAAAATTCAGTTTGCTGGCCGTTGCGGCCGCAATGGTCTTTTTGGTCGCCGGTTGCGGCAGCACAAACGGACCTTCCAGCAGAGCAGCTGCTGAATTGGAAGAAGGCTTCAACAATCCTCCTTCTGAAGCCAGGCCACGTGTCTGGTGGCATTGGATGAACGGTAACATCACTAAGGACGGAGCCATCAAGGACGTCGAGTGGATGCACCGTATCGGTCTGGGCGGATTCCAGACATTTGATGCCGCTCTTACCACTCCTCAGGTGGTTGAGAACAGGATCAGCTACATGACTGACGAGTGGAAAGATGTTTTCTCGACCGTTACTAAACTTGCTGATTCCTATGGAATGGAGATGGCTATCGCAGGCTCTCCAGGATGGAGCGAGTCCGGCGGTCCTTGGGTTGAGCCCAAGAATGCTATGAAGAAGGTCGTCTGGAGCGAAGTTGACGTCAAAGGCGGTTCTCAGGTGAGCAAGTCCATTCCCAACCCTCCCACTGTATCAGGAACTTTCCAGAACATCGCCCAAGGAAGAGGCGGATTCTCTGGAGTAGAGAACAACAAATCCTATTATGAGGACATTGCTGTCATAGCTATTAAACTCCCCGCCAATTATACTGCGGATGCACCCAAGGTGCTCTCCAATGGTGGTCCTTTCCATTACATGTATCTTACTGATGGAGATCTTACGAATTCCAGCACCCTTGCTTACCAGAAAGGCAATGGTGACTCTTGGATCATGTACGAATTCCCTGAGGCAAGGACCGTGTACGGTGTGACCCTCGTAGGTTCAGCCGGTGGTGGCCGCGGCCGCGGTAATGCAGGCAGCGCCCCTGCCCTTGAATCCAGCAACGACGGAAAGACTTTCACCAAGGTCGCTGACCTTGCCGGTGGTGCGAACGGTGTCATCGATGTCGCTTTCCCTGCAGTCACTGCCAAGTATTTCCGCGTAGTATACAAGAAGCCCGCCGCTCAACCCGCAATGAACTTCCCCGGAGGTGGTTTCGGAGGAGGAATGTTCCCCGGAATGGGCGCTCAGCAGGCTCCTGCAGGAGTTCCTGTGGCTGAATTCAAACTCCACTCCGCTCCCAGGGTGAACAGTTTCATCGCAAAGGCAGGTTTCGCTACATCTCCTGATCTTTACAATGTGCCCACTCCCTCTGTCACAGGAGCAACGGCCAAGGCTGATGTGATCGACCTTACTTCCAAGGTTGATGCAAACGGAGTCCTTTCTTGGGACGCTCCCGCAGGAGACTGGAAGGTGATCCGTTTCGGATATTCCCTTACCGGTCATCAGAACAGCCCCGCTTCTCCTGAAGCTACTGGTCTTGAGGTTGACAAGCTCGACAAAGACGCTGTCACCGATTACTTCAACAAGTATCTTGACATGTACAAGGACGCTACCGGCGGCCTTATGGGCGAGAACGGTCTGAGCTATGTCATCACTGACAGCTGGGAGGCAGGACAGCTCAACTGGACCGGCAAGATGTTCGACGAATTCCAGAAACGTGCCGGATACGATCTTCACACATGGCTTCCCGCCCTTGCAGGATATGTCGTAGAAAGCGCTGAGAGCACTGACAAGTTCCTTTGGGATTATCGTAAGGTCATCGCTGACCTCACTGCTGAGAACCACTATGACGCCCTCACTGATATCCTTGCCCAGAGGGGAATGAAGCGCTATACCGAGTCTCATGAGAACAGCCGTGCATTCGTTGCTGACGGTATGCAGGTCAAGAAGAACGCTGAATTCCCTATGTCAGCAATGTGGACAACCGGACTCGGAGCAAACGGTGCCGATATCCGTGAATCCGCTTCCGTATCCCATATCTATGGCCAGAAGTTCATTGCTGCAGAGTCTCTTACTGCCGGAGGAAACGCTTGGAGTTATGCTCCCGAGGATCTGAAGCCTACCGCTGATATGGAAATGGCCAGCGGTCTTAACAGGTTTGTCATCCATGAGAGCGCCCATCAGCCTCTTGATTACTACAAACCCGGTCTCACCCTCGGACCCTTCGGACAGTGGTTCAACCGTCATGAGACTTGGGCGGAGCAGGCAGGCCCTTGGATCAGCTATTTGGCCAAGAGCTCATACATGCTCTCGCGTGGCGTTCCTGTTGTCGATATCCTCTATTACTACGGTGAGGACAGCAACATTACCGCCCTCTACGGCAATCAGCTTCCTGATCTTCCTGAAGGATACCAGTTCGACTTCGTCAACCCTGACGCTCTCATGAACGACCTTGGTGTGAAGGACGGAAGGATCACAACACCTGCGGGTACTACTTATACCCTCATCGTTCTTGGTGACCATAACAAGTACATGTCTGTTCCTGTACTCCGTGCTCTCTCCAAGCTTGTTGCAGCCGGAGCGAAAGTCATCGGTGAAAAGCCTGTAGCTACTCCTTCTCTCTCAGATGACGAGGCTGAATTCAATTCACTGGTCGCTGACCTCTGGGGCGGAAAGATCCTCTCCGGTTCAGTCGCTGACGCTCTCGCTTCACTCGGATGCGGCAAGGATGTCGACTACACAAAGCCCGGCAAGGATACCAAGTACCTGTTCCAGCACCGCAATTTCGAAGGAGTCCAGATTTACTGGCTCACCAACCGTACGGCTAATGCCGAGGATGTTGATGTAACCTTCCGCGTAAGCGGTCTCAAGCCTGAGATCTGGAACGCAATGACCGGCGAAATCTGCGAAGCTTCATACAAGATTGCTGACGGCAAGACTACTGTGAAGATGCACTTCGATCCCAATGACGCACTCTTCGTGGTGTTCCGTTCAAAGACTTCCGTAAATGAGGTCAACCTTCCCGTCAAGAAGGTCACTCCTACTGCAGTCCAGGGTCCTTGGCAGGTCGCATTCCTCAG
>DBWN01000041.1:4857-8074 GCA_002308935.1 Bacteroidales bacterium UBA1237
CAGCACAGCTCGATGGTGAAGTATGGCTGAACCTCGGTGCCGTCAAGAGTGTTGCGGAGGTCTTCGTCAACGGAGAGAATCTCGGAATCCTTTGGAAGACTCCTTTCCGCGTCAACATCACTTCTGCAGTCAAGGAAGGACAGAACTCTGTCGAGGTCAAGGTTACCAACCTTTGGGTCAACCGTCTGATCGGTGACCAGAGGGGAGACGCAGGCAAGTACACTTACACAACGCAGGCGTTCTACCAGCCGACAGCTCCTTTGAAGAGCTCAGGTCTCCTCGGTCCTGTCACCATTGAAAATGTCAAGTAATAAGCGGAATTAGTTTCGTTTTTGACATTTAGACTTTGATTTTTGGCATCCGGATGTTCACTAGTAGAGTTTCCGGATGCCTTTGTTTTGTCTTTCAGTCCCGTTTATTGTCAGACATTTCTAAGGAATAATTTCGGGATGTCGTCAGAAATAGAGAATCGGTGAATTTATCTTTTTGCTTGACAATTAAATGGTTGTAGGACTTCGCCTTCCGTGGGAGATGCACAGCTTGTCAGATTGTGTCGTTTGAAGGGAGTGCGGAAAACTCCAAACGATAGTGCGAGTTTCCATGAGTCGCCACCGCTATACGATTGATACATTGTGATTTTTGGCGGTTGTCAAAAAGGATTTAATATATTAATTTTGTCCAAACACAAACCAACCGATCACCTGATATGAAAAGAGCAGTCATCATTGCAGCTGCCCTGTTCCTATGCTTATCCGCAGGGGCGCAGGACATGAAATCTGATTTTCAGAATCCCCCTCAATCATCACGTATCCGTGTCTGGTGGCACTGGATGAACGGAAACATCACCAAGGACGGTGTCCGGAAAGACATCGAGTGGATGCACCGTGCCGGAATCGGCGGCTTCCAGCAGTTTGACGCCGGAGGCAACATGATGGGCGGTTCCGCTGCCATAGTCGAGAAGCTGCCTTACATGACCGATGGTTGGAAAGAGGCTTTCCGTTATGCAATCCATATCGCGGATTCGCTCAATATGGAGGTCGCCATCGCATCTGCTCCCGGATGGAGCTCAACTGGAGGCCCTTGGGTAAAACCGGAGAATGCGATGAAGAAACTCACTTGGCGTACAGTCGAAGTGACTTCAGATGGAAAGAAACCGGTTTCTCTCACGCTACCGGAAGTATATAACACCATCGGAAAATTCCAGAACGTGAACGGGGGCTCTAATCTTGAACCATGGAGCACCAATGTGGCCGTAGTCGCAATACGTGTCCCTGAAGGCGAGAAGAGCATGAAAGCTCTTGGGGCAAAGGTTTCCTCCTCCGCTGGAGACTTCTCTGTTGACCAGCTCACTGACGGAGACCTTTCCAACGGTGTACTTCTTCCTCCCGGAGAAAACGGCGCTTCTTCATGGATCCAGTATGAGTTCGATTCCCCCCAGACGATCAAGGCCCTCTCTCTCGTCGGCGGTGCTGTCCGTGGACAGTGGGCTTCGGAGCCTCCGACATTCAATAATGAACTCCAGTGCTCCAACGACGGCAGGAATTTCCGGACGGTATGCAAGATAGCTTCCGGAGCTGTCGCCCAGCAGACCGTAACAATTCCTCAGACCACGGCGAAATATTTCCGTCTGGTCGTTCCCGCTCCTCAGGCAGCAGCCGGAGGCAGGGGAGGACGTGGTCCTGCCGGCACCAATGTCGCTGAGTTCGTCCTTCACAATACCGTGAAGGTTAACCATGCCGAGGAAAAGGCAGGGTTCGCCGCTCCTCATGACCTGTATCTCTATGATACACCTGCGACTTCTTCTTCCGACGCAGTCCAGGATGTTGTCGTTCTCGATTCCTTTATGAATGGTGATGTCCTGTCATGGAATGCACCTGCCGGAACTTGGAGGATTTACCGTTTCGGTGCTTCCCTTACCGGAAAGCAGAACCATCCCGCACCTCCTGAGGCCACCGGTCTCGAGGTTGACAAGCTGGACAAGGCAGCATGGATGGATTACTTCCGCAATTACATGAACATGTATAAGGAGGCTGCCGGAGGTATGGTCGGACAGAGAGGAATCCAGTACATCCTCACCGACAGTTACGAGGCGGAGGAAATGACATGGACTCCCAGTATCGCGGCCGAATTCAAGGCGAGAAGAGGATATGACCTCACTCCTTGGATGCCTGCTTTGACAGGTGAAATCATCGGGAGCAGTGAGCAGACCGAGAAGTTCCTTTTCGACTGGAGGCTCACCATCGGAGAACTCTTCTCTGAAAACTATGACCGCATCAACGAGATCGTCAAGGAATACGGCATGAAGGGCCGATATACTGAAGCACATGAAAACGGAAGGGTATTCGTCGGAGACGGAATGGACCTCAAGATGACCGCTACCGTTCCAATGTGTGCTATCTGGATGCCTAATGCAGGCGGCGGATCAGCCATACCTATGGCCATCGCCGACATCAAGGAGTCTTCTTCCACCGCTCACGTCTACGGTTCCAACATCGCTGCTGCCGAGTCCTTCACTTCAGCCGGCAACGGTAACACCGGAAATGCATACTCATATCATCCCGGCAACATCAAGTATACCGCAGACCTTGCGATGTCATACGGCCTCAACCGTTTCGTCATCCACGAGAGCGCACACCAGCCTTCTGACGCCCACCGTCCCGGAATGGGCCTCATGATATTCGGTCAGTGGTTCAACCGTCATGAGACATGGGCTGAATATGCACGCTACTGGACAGATTATCTGGCAAGAAGCTGCTATATGCTCCAGCAGGGAAGGTATGTCGCTGATGTGCTTTACTTCTACGGTGAAGATACCAACGTTACCGGAATATACGGTCATGAACTGCCTGAGATTCCCGAGGGGTATGCTTTTGATTTCATCAACCCTTATGGCGTGCTCAATGTCCTTTCCGTAAAAGACGGCGACTTGATGACCAACTCTGGAATGAAGTACAAAGTAATGGTGCTTGGTGACCATTGCAGCACCATGAGCCTTGAGGTTCTGAAGAAACTCCAGTCTCTGGTCAATGACGGAGCCGTAATCGTGGGAAAGGCTCCAGTGAAGGCTGCTTCTCTTCTGGATGATGACTCCGAATTCTCTCGCATTGTCTCTGACATCTGGTATTCCGGAAGGAAGAATGTCAACACCGGTCTTCTTTCGAATGTTCTGAAGAGTGCAGGTGTCGAACCTGACTTCAGATATGTCGCTCCTGCTGAG
>DBWN01000041.1:8106-9332 GCA_002308935.1 Bacteroidales bacterium UBA1237
AGGAACTTCAGCGATGATGCCATAGTAGCTGATCTTACTCTGAGGAACGGTGAGGGAACTCCTATGCTTTGGGATCCTGAGACCGGAAAGACTTCCGGTGTTGAATGCGTACGCGAGGGTGAAGTCAACAAGGTGCATCTTCCGATGGTCGCAAACCAAGCTGTCTTCGTTGTCTTTGATGGTGCCACACGCGCTCCGTATATCGCTCCTTCATTCAAGGAGAGCACATTGCTTACAATCAACACTCCTTGGACCCTTCACTTCTCTGAGGGTGTCGGTGCTCCACAGAGCGCCACATTCCCGGTCCTCAAATCCTTGACTGAATCCGATGACCCCGGTGTGAAATATTTCTCCGGAACCGCATCATACTCTACTACGGTCAATTTGAGCGCGAAGCAGCTCAAAGGACTTAAAGGAGTTGACATTGACTTGGGTGACGTACAGAACATGGCTGACGTCTTCGTCAACGGACAGCACGTGGGATTCATATGGAAGGCTCCTTTCCGTCTTGACGGAGTTCTCTCCGCACTCAAGGCTGGAAACAATACCATTGAGATCAAAGTCACCAATACATGGCCCAACCGTCTGATAGGCGACGCACAGCCCGATGTGGAGAAGAAGTACACCTATACATCCGGGAACTTCTACAATGCCCAGGCTCCTCTGCGTCCTGCCGGACTCTTGGGACCTGTCAAACTGATCGGTCTCCAGTAATCGATTCGCTTAAAAATCAAACCTATACGTAAAATGAACAAAAAGTCAGTAAAGATTCTTTCATTCGCTTCGGCCCTGCTCCTGGTTGCCGGATGCGCTGACAAAGGATTCGACATCAACGAAGGGTGGTCCTTCCAATATGAAGGATCTCCCGTCCAGACTGTCCGTCTTCCTCATGACGCCATGATCCATATGGAAAGAAGTGCGGATGTGCCGCGCGGAAGTTCCGTAGGATTCTACAAAGGCGGGCATTTCATCTATGAAAAGACCTTCAAGGCCACTCAGAAGATGGTGGATTCGCATGTGACCTTCACATTCGGTGGAGTGTACATGAACTCCCAGGTGTTCATCAACGACAAGCTTGCAGGTGGTATCCATTACGGTTATTCAGAATTTACGGTAACTGCTGACGGGCTTCTCAGGAAGGGTCATAATGTAATCCGGGTTGAGTCAGACAATTCCAAGATGCAGGACAGCAGGTGGTATTCCGGAGCGGGAATCTACCGTCCCAT
>DBWN01000041.1:9469-17237 GCA_002308935.1 Bacteroidales bacterium UBA1237
GACGATGTGCAGATAGAGCTCCCCGGCGCTCAACTGTGGTCTGATACTAATCCTTATCTCTATACAGTGAGGGCTACCCTTTCTGACGGCGGGAAGAAGACAGATGTCTATACCTCCACTTTCGGTGTCCGTAAACTCGAATGGGCTCACGACAAAGGCTTTATGGTAAATGGTAAGGAGACACTCCTCAAGGGAGGTTGCCTCCATGCTGACAACGGAATCCTCGGAATGGCTTCATGGCAGGATGCGGAGTACAGGAAAGTCGCCATACTGAAGAGCTTGGGTTTCAACGCCATCAGGAGTGCGCATCAGCCTTGCTCACAGGAACTGCTAAAGGCTTGCGATGAACTCGGAATGTATATTATGGACGAGCTTTGGGACATGTGGTTCACTCCCAAGAACCAGAATGACTACGGCAACTGGTTCATGGAGAACTACCACAATGACATCGTGGCTATTGTAGAGAAGGACTTCAATCATCCCTCAGTCATCATGTACTCCATCGGAAATGAGGTAGGAGACCCCGTGAAGCCCGGTGGAATGGAGGTCGCCCACAGCATTATTGATCATCTTCATGCAATCGATCCTTCCAGACCGACCACTATGGGCGTCAACCTTGCTTTCCTCGGACCTCGCGGAATGAGAGGACTTATGGGCGGCGGCCCTGGAGCGGGAGCAAGGAGGGGGAACACTCCTGGAGCACAGGCACCCGCTGCCGCACCTGCGCCAGAGGCCAAGCCTGAAGCTGAGAACGTCAGCCTCATCTTCAATGAAGCTGTACAGGCAAGTGCCGGAAAGATCGGAGAAGCTGTCCTTACGAAAGAAATAGACGAAGCCACGACTCCTATTCTTGACGCTCTTGACATCGCAGGATACAACTATGCAACCGCCCGTTATCCCATCGAACCGGAGTATCATCCTGACAGAATGATAGTGGGAAGTGAGACTTATCCGCCGGATATTTTCACTTCTTGGCAAATGGTAAAAGATTTTCCGTATCTTGTGGGTGATTTCATGTGGACAGCCTGGGACTACCTCGGAGAGGTGGGTGCCGGAGCATGGACATATGAAGGAGAAGGGACAGGATTCACAAAGACTTATCCTTGGAAGTTCGCTTCCTCAGGAGCCATTGACGTGACCGGTCATCCCACATCGGAAGTATATCTTGCAAAAGTTGCTTGGGATGATGACGGGACTCCTTACTTGGGTGTCCGCCCTGTCAGCAAGGGAGAGATCGTGAGCCGCTCTATTTGGAGAGCATCCAACTCTATTCCCAGCTGGAGTTGGAGAGGATGTGAGGGCAAAGACGCAGTTGTCGAGGTTTACTCTGCCGCAGAGAAGGTGGAACTCTATCTTGACGGAAACAAACTTGAGGAAGGCGCTCCTAAAAATGGAGTCATAATGTTCAAGTTCCCTTACAAGCCTGGTGTGCTTTCCGTGAAGGCATATTCCGGCGGCAGGATGGTCGGAGAGAATTCACTCACTTCGGCAACAGGTGATCTTAGGATCGCAGTCCAGCCCGAGAAAGATCAGGTGGAGGAAGGTCATTTGATTTATGTCGATGTCTGCCTTGTGGGTGAGAACGGTGAAGTGGAGTCCAATGCGGACACCCTGATCAAGGTCAATGTGGAAGGTGGAGAGTTGTTGGGATTCGGAAGCGCAAGGGCGATTTCCGAGGAAAGTTTCGATGCGGGTGAATATACCTCGTTCTACGGAAGGACCCAGGCCATCATCTACGCATCCAAGAAGGGGAATGTCAAGATAACCGCTACTGCTGATGGTTATGCTGCATCAACCGCGACTGTGAAAGTAAATTGATACAACACCCAAAATCAATCATTATAAACCAAGTGTCATGAAAAAAGTAATTTTAGCAGCAGTCGTCGTCCTGGCTGCAGTGTCATGCGGAAAAACGTATGAGCAGCCGGAACTCGGAGCACGCAAAGTTGAGATCATCACTGAAGGCAAGTATCAGTTCAAGGACCTCAACAAGAACGGTAAGCTGGACGCCTATGAGGATTGGCGTCTTCCTATGGAGAAGAGGATCGCTGATCTCGTTTCCCAGATGACTCTGGAAGAGAAAGCCGGCCTTATGTTCCATCCGAACATCGCTATTCCTGAAAGCGGAGAGATCAAGTATGATTTCACAGCTGAAGAGAAAGCGCTTCTCGCCAAAGCGGAAGAAGAGCAGTATGCCGGTCCTGTCGGCCCCGGTGGACAGGGAGCAAACAACATGGCTATCGGCCAGATGAGGCGTACCGCTACCGCGAAATCCTTCATTGAGGAGAAGAATTTCCGTAACATCCTCAACAACGGAACCTGCGCTCCCAAGAAGTTCGCTGAGTGGTCAAACGGTATGCAGGAAATCGCCGAGGCTTCACGTCTTGGAATTCCTATCATGTTCTCTACTGACCCCCGTCATGGTTCAGGTACCGGTGCCCACGTACGTGGAACCCAGTATTTCTCACAGTTCCCCAGCAATGAGGGACAGGTCGGTATCACCGCTGCAAGGGATCCTCAGATTGTCGAAGACTTCGGTGCTGTCGTAGCTGAAGAGTACCGTGCCGTAGGTCTCCACATGATCCTCGGTCCCCAGATCGACGTTATGACAGAGCCTCGTTGGAGCCGTAACATGGGCTGCTTCTCAGAGTCCGCAGAACTTACCACCCAGATGCTCGAGGCCTTCATGGACGGAGCACAGGGCAAGGACGGAAAGGTTGGTCCCAATAAGATCCTTGTTCACCTGAAGCACTGGCCCGGATCAGGCCCTCACGAGAACGGTGGCGGAAGCTGGCTCGTATATCCTGGCGGAAGGCAGGACTACCACTACATGCCTTGGAAGGCCGGTATCGCAAAGAACGCTCTCGCAGCCATGGGTTACTATAGCGGAACTTATGTTGATACCCTCAACGTCAACTATTCCCACTACATGTCAACAGAGGTCCTTTACAACCAGCTCGGTTTCAAGGGCGCCATCTGTACTGACTGGGGCGTAGCAAGCCGTGGACCTCTCAATCCCCGTCTCCAGGGCAAGACTACCCTCAAGGACAATTATGCTATGATCTACAACGCCGGTGTTGACCAGATCGGAAGCGAGACTCATCCTGAGTATATCGTTGAACTCGTGAAGGAAGGCCGCATCTCTGAAGAAAGGGTCAACCAGGCCGCTTCCAGAATTCTCCAGTGGCACTTCATCCTTGGTCTGTTCGAGAATCCTTACGTAGATCCTTCAAAGGCTGAAGGCATCCTTCAGAGCGAGAAGAACCAGAGCCGCGCATATCAGGCACAGCTCGAGTCAAACATCCTCCTCACCAATGATGGAACCCTCCCTGCAAAGGAAGGCATCAAACTTTATGTTGAGGGTGTAGCAAAGGATGCAGCTTCCAAGTATGCTACCGTAGTTGAGAAGCCTCAGGACGCTGACCTTATCCTCATCCGTACTACTACAGTCGCTGACAACCGCGGTGGCCGTGGCGGTATGGGCGGTGGCCAGGGCGAGGTCAATATCGACTTCCCTGCAGAGAAGTGGGCAAACATTCAGGCTCTCCGCAAGGTCGGCAAGCCTATTGTTGTCGCTTTCAACCCCACCGGCTCATCATGCATCCTTCCTCCCGCAGTCAAGACTGACATCAATGCCAGCCTGATGATCTTCGACGTATTCGACAGCGCTCTCCTTGATGTCGTATTCGGCAAGTTCAAACCCGTTGGAAAGCTTCCTTTCGAAGTTCCTTCTTCAATGGATGCAGTAAGGGCTCAGCTTGAGGACGTTCCTTTCGATTCTAAGGATCCTACCTTCAAGTTCGATCACGGTATGAGCTACTAGCGGATATCCCTAAAGGGAATCTGACAGATAAACTGGTAGGGAGTCTCCGGAAGGAGGCTCCCTATTTTGAATCATGGAACGCGGATTCTCTGTGACAAGAGGATCATTTGAAACTGATGCGATAGCCTGCGGTGGGGCTTGAAAATATCTTGCATTGCCAAATGAAATATGATTATCCCATTTGCGCTTCCGTCAATTGCTCTTATGGTAATCACGGTTGAAGATTTTGATATCATCTTTAAAGATTCTGCAATAGACTTGACAAGGCAATCTGCTACCTTTGTCATGTTGCATATAATGCAAAGACGATAACACAAAACATTCACATATGAAGTTCAAATTCTTTACAATGGCTGCGCTGGCTCTTGGATTGTCCTTGTCAGCTTCAGCCCAATCCTCTCTCGAGGCGAATTTTCTGAATCCCCCTTCTTCTGCGAAGCCGTGGACATGGTGGCATTGGATGAACGGTAATGCTTCCAAGGAAGGAATCACTGCCGATCTCGAGGCGATGGCCGCTGCCGGTGTAGGTGGCGTCCAAGCCTTCAACATCAGTATCATGGACAAAGGTCCGGTCGATTACGCATCCAAAGAGTGGTATGACCTTATGAACCACGCCATGCGCGAGTGTCAGCGGCTCGGATTGGAGTTTGATATGCATAACAGCCCCGGCTGGTCTTCTACCGGCGGATTCTGGATCACTCCTGAGACTTCCGGAAAGCAGGTTTCCTGGAGTCTTGCATATGTCAAGGGCGGAAAGAAGGTGGACATCATGGTGCCCCAGCCCGCAAAGGCTCTCGGAGCATATTGGGATGATATCCTCATCGCTTATCCTTCTACCAAGGATGAGGCTTTGGTTGAGGCGTTCCTTGCAAAAGCAACCATCGACGGGAAGGATGTTCCGGTATCGGATCTGTCCCTTGCTTCAGCGAAGGAGTATCGCTTCACAGGCAGCGTCGTCCTCGAATTCTCCGCTCCGGTTACGGCTGCTTCCCTAACTGGTTTCCTACGCAATGACATGCCGGAACCCTCAGAAGCTGAACTCCAGCAGATAAGGCAAGGATTCGGAAGACCGAACAGCGGACCTGCTCCTCAGGTCAGCTTCTCCGATGACGGAAAGTCGTGGAGCAACCCTGTCGATATCTCCGTTCTTCCCGGTGCTATGTCATACGCGTCTTTTGATGCCAAGACTTTCAAATACGCCAAGATTGACGCCAAGGCGACTGTCATTCTCCGCGGTCTGCAGTTCTCGGGAGCCTCGATTGACAGCGGTTTCCTCCGTAATGCCGACTATGAAATGAGTGCGGGCGGTGGCGGCGGATTCGGGATGATGGGAAGAGGTATGCAGCCCGCAGGTCCCGCTGCTCCCAAGAACAATACCGGTGAATATGCTATTGACCCTACAAAGGTCATCGATATCTCCCGCTATATGGACGCTCAGGGCCATTTGGTATGGGATGCTCCTCAGGGGGACTGGACGATTCTGAGACTGGGATACGTCCCTGTTGACCGTCACACCAAGATGGGATCCACTGTAGGAGACGGACTGGAGGTTGACAAACTCAGTAAAGAGGCCCTCAAGTTCCATTTCGACTGGCTCTATCCCCAAATGATGACTGAGCTTGAGAAGTCCGCTTCTTCACATGGCGCCGGTATGCTTATCGACAGCTATGAGGTGGGTAACCTCAACTGGACTCCCAAGATGAGGGAGGAGTTCCGTTCGCGCCGTGGTTATGACATGATCGGGTATCTTCCCGCACTTGTCGGGAAATATGTCCAGAATGAGGACAAGACTTCCCGATTCATG
Organism: Bacteroidales bacterium UBA1237; assembly: GCA_002308935.1. GTDB lineage: Bacteria > Bacteroidota > Bacteroidia > Bacteroidales > UBA932 > Cryptobacteroides. The sequence goes on from DBWN01000041.1 coordinate 15,097, forward strand.
TGGGATTTCCGCCGTACGGTAGCGGACCTTTTCGCTGACAATTATGCCGGTTATTTCGCTGAACTTCTGCATCAGCACGGAATCCTTCTTTACAACGAACCTTACAACTCTTCAGTCTTTGATGAGATGCAGGTAGGTTCACGTGCAGATATCCCCATGGGTGAGTTCTGGGTACGTACACACCAGGACCGCCAGACCCTGAAGATGGCCTCTTCCATCGCTCACGTTAACGGCAAACGCCTTAATGGAAACCAGATTGTCGGTGCGGAGTCCTTCACCGGCTGGCAGCCAGACGCCGGCTGGCAGAACTTCCCTTATTCTCTCAAGGCACAGGGGGATGACGCATGGACGATGGGTCTGAACCGCTATATCTTCCACCGTTTCTCTCATCAGCCCAATGTCAATGTGGCTCCCGGTATGTCCATGGGTACAATCGGATTCCACTTCGACAGGACCAATACCTGGTTTGAGATGGGATCGCAATGGCTGAAATACGTAGCCCGCTCACAGTATCTTCTCCAACAGGGATCAATAGTCGCAGACGCCCTTTATCTTGTAAGCCAGGATGTCCCTGGTGGCTCTCACAGTGCATGGAATCCTGACCTTCCTTTCGGATATTGGGGAGACCAGGCAAATGCCGAGATGTTCCTTAACGCAGTTCAGGTTGACGGCTCTGACCTCCTTTCCGCTGACCGCACCGTCCGTTACAGGATGCTTCTTCTCCAGAATGTGAACGGAGGACGCAAGATGACGATCGACGTGCTCCGCAAGATTGACAGCTATGTCAGTGGAGGCGGCGTGGTTTGCGGAATGGCTCCGACCACGACTCCCAACCTCAGTTCTGATGCGGAACTCCGTGAGTTCGCATCCCTCGTCCAGAAACTCTGGGGAGGAATCGAAAGAGGCGGCGTGAAACAGGTCGGAAGAGGCCGGGTTTTCGCTACTCTCAATGTCAAGGAAGCTCTTGACGCGATTGGTGTCGTTCCCGATGTGGAATATTCATTCGCCGAGGATGCTCCTGTGAATTTCATCCATCGTGATATCGATGGAACTCAGGTATACTTCCTTGCCAATCATCGTCGTACAGCTGAAGACCTTACCGTTACTTTCCGTGTCAATGGCTTGCGTCCGGAACTGTGGAATGCAGATACTGGCGAGATCGTCAAACTGGACCTCTACGAAGTCCTTCCTGACGGCCGTGTAAGGGTTCCGATCCATTTCGATCCGGTCGGATCATGGTTCGTTGTCTTCCGTGACAAGGCCGGTAGCGGTATCGGTTCCGTTTCCCGTAATGGACAGCAGATCATGACTACCGCTCTCTATCCTGAGCGCAAGGGAGGTCTTTATCCTGATGTCAAGGACAACTTCACGATCAGTGTTTGGATCCGTCCTGAGACCGACAGCGGAATGCCCAACAACGCCGGTGCTACCAGCGGCTCGACTTGGGGTGGAAACGCCAACTCATACCCTTATGTCCTTGGTGATCCCGAGCAGCTCTATGGTCCTGGCAATGCTGTTGCCGGTATCGTATCGACACGTCTTGGCGTCACAATCGCCCAGAGAGGCGGAATGCCTGCTCAGCAGGGACGTCCCGGTGCCGGTGGTCCCGGCGGTATGATGGGTGGATTCGGAATGGGAGGAGGCGGTGGCGCCCAGCCCGTCCTCTCCGCAATGGGCAAGATCGGCAGTTGGAATCACGTCGTTGCCGTTTATCGTGACGGTGTCCCTTCATTGTACATAAATGGAGAACTCAAGGGTACAGGTCAGAAAGCCACTGCAGCAGTACATCCTGCATACAAGGATGTGGCGATTGCGAACAACAACCTCTTCTATGAGGGAGACTTCGCTGATTATAAGGTGATTGATTCAGCATGGAGCGAGTCTGACGTCAAGGCTGAATACTCCAAGGGTGCTCCCAATGCACCAACAGTGTTCGAGCCGGTTCAAGCCACTTCCAAGGGCTGGACAGTCTTTGAGAACGGTTCATATCAAATCGGTGGCAAAGCAGTCAATGTGAAAGGACTTCCTGCACCCAAGGATCTCTCCGCTTCAGGATGGACAGTATCCTTCCAGGAGAAGAGGGGAGCCCCCGCACAGATTACTCTCGACCGTCTTATGCCTCTGCAGAACCATCCCGATGA
>DBWN01000041.1:17310-18988 GCA_002308935.1 Bacteroidales bacterium UBA1237
GTTTATGTCATCGCAAGAGTCAAACTTAACGGAAAAGACCTCGGTGTCGTTTGGAAGAACCCTTACCGTCTGGAGATTACAGATGCGGTGAAGGTTGGTGCAAACGTCCTGGAAATCGAGGTCGCCAATCTGTGGACAAACCGTCTTATCGGTGACGCTCAGACTCCTTCCCTGTACGAAAGTGCGGGAAGGGATGGAAATCATCTTCCTCAGTGGTATGTCAATGGCGAACCCAAACCCGAAAATGACGGCAAGGTCGCCTATACGGTTGCGGATTTCTACAATGCCGATGAGCCTTTGTATGACTCAGGTCTTGTAGGTCCCGTTGTGATAAGGTCAGCTGTAAGATTCTAATAGTTCAAGTCATGAAAAGAATAGTTACTCTTCTTATTGTTCTGGCGTTGGGAATCTTTTCCGCCAATGCCCAGCAACTGAAGGTCGGGGCCGCAAAGATTGATGTCACTCCTTCGGAGAGTGATCTCCAGAACCCGACCGACATCATCCGTGGCAAACTCTATGTTCGTGTCCTTTATATAACGGACGGCAAGACACCTGTCGCGATATGTACGGTTGACGGCGACCTCAGGGAGACCGATGAGGCCATCCGCCGTTCCAGTGCCACTTCCGGTATTCCTGCCGCCAACTATGTGATCTCCGGAACACATACCCACAGCCCTGGTACTGGCGGGCTCGGCAACCGCGGCAAGCCTTCTTATGAAGACTATTACGTAGCTATTGAGAAGGGTGTCAGGGAAGCTATGGCAAATGCCCGTCCCGCTCGTGTCGGTTACGGTAAACGCCCTATTGACCTTAGTGTCAACCGTGACCTTTTCAACGAGAATCAGCAGTGGTCCCAGTCACCTGACTGGAACGGAGTTTCTGATAAAGACCTTACAGTGCTCGCATTCCTTGATGAAGAGGATATTCCTATCGCCATTTATCTCAACTATGCGATGCATCCTGTGAACTTCTATATGAGCGGAGTCATCAGCGCGGATTTCCCGGGTGATGCCTGCGAATTCCTGGAGAAGGCATACGGCGAGAAGACAATAGCGCTTTTCAGTCAGAACGCTTCAGGTGACCAGAACCCGAAACTGGCTTACTCGGATGTCTTCCGTCAGGGCCAGCTCAAGGCCGTGAGGACTCCTCGTGGCGCCATGGGCGGCGGTAACGGCAACAATAACGGTACGATGACCCCCGAGCAGCAGAAAGCCCGTCAGGCTATGCTTGACCTCAAGAACGAATATGTCCACATGCTGGGGACTTCGATCGGCTTCAAGGCGATGGAAATAATGCTTTATGACATGACTTATGAGAATGCCCCTGTCGTCCGCTCCGCCGAGAAGGTGATCACCGTTCCTGGCCGTAACCGTGTTGACAATAACGGTCGCGAGAATGTCGAAGCGCAGTACGAACCGGCTGATGATGTCCACATCGGTGTCGGTGTCGTCCGCATCGGGGACATCAATCTTGTGACTGTCAGTGCCGAGATATATGCTGAAATCGGCTTGCATATTAAAAGGGCGGCCCCTTCATCCAAGACCATGGTCATATCGATCGCGGACGGCCCCTTCGAGTCCGGTTACATCTACTCTGACAATGCCTCATATCATAAGACGTTCCAGGTGCTTGGTTCACGTGTCCAGCCCGGTTATGCCGAGAAGGGAATAGTGAATGC
>DBWN01000198.1:0-3391 GCA_002308935.1 Bacteroidales bacterium UBA1237
AATCATGGCCCCAAGGGTTCCTCCTGTTATAATAGACAGGTATCTGCCCTACTGAAACCGGTACACTTATAGGAAGCCTTCCAGCGGGGTTGTATTCTCCCCAAAGCACTTTAGCCAGCGCATTGCCTCCTTCTCCCCCCGGATACCATAATGTCAGAAGGGCATCAGCGTTCTCTTTCGCCCAGTTCTTTTCCAAGGGCCGGCCTTCAATATGGACAACTATAAGTGGCTTTCCTGTGGATTTGAGCATTTTCAGCAGATCAAGCTGATCACCCATAAGGGAAAGTGTCGAGCGGTCGAATCCCTCTCCAGCCTCCATGTCGCTTATTCCGTTATCGACAACAGCGGCTCCTGTATCTTCGTAAGAAGTCCTGAAGTCCCTTGCGCTGGAGCCGCCTACTACTGCAACTATGACATCTGACCACAAGGCAGCGGAACGGGCAGCCGGAAAATCCGTATCCTTGGGATCACGCACTGCGCAACCCTTGGCATAACGGACATTGCCCTCACCCGCCATGGACCTTATACCGTCAAGCATTGTCACCACCGCGTCCCGTCTTTGTGGAGCGGTGTAGTCTCCTAACTGATTGTAGACGTTGTCGGCATTCGGTCCGATGACAGCCACCTTGGTGCCTTTTTTCAACGGCAGAATCCCGTTGTTCTCAAGAAGGGTGACGCTCTCAAGGGCCGCCTTCAGGGAAACCGAGAGGTTTTCCGGGGTACGCACCTGGCTTTGGACAGCACTCTCATCGATGTACGGGTCGTCGAAAAGACCCATATCAAACTTGAGCTTAAGAACTCGTGAAACCGCCTTGTCGATATCTTTAATGGAGATACGGCCTTCTTCAAGACTCTCTTTGAGCAAAGAGAAACAGTTCGCTCCCAAATCCACATCCACTCCAGCTTTAAGCGCCAGTTCTCCCGCCTCTTTCCTGGAAGTGGCTATATGATGTGTATGATAAAGGCCGTCGATGCTCTGAAGATCCGAAACGACTGTTCCATCGAATCCCCATTCATCCCTTAGGACATCCGAAAGAAGATGACGGGAAGCGGTGCTCGGGATTCCGTCAATTGCATTATAGGACGTCATGACCGAAAGAGCTCCTTCCTCTGTCGCCTTTTTGAACACCGGCAGAAAGTTTTCCCTGAGGTCCCTCTCCCCCACGAAAGAAGGGTTTCCGTTGTGTCCACCTTCAGGAATTCCGTAAGCCACGAAATGCTTCAGAGTGGAAGCGATTCCCTTATCATATCCGTTATGCTTGGGAGAAGTCCCCCTCATCATGGCTGAGGCCATGCTGGAAGTCAGGTAGACGTCTTCCCCGTAAGTTTCTTCAACCCTTGACCATCGGGGTTCCCTTGCAAGGTCGACTACAGGACCGTATCCGATGTGAGCGCCTTGAGCCCTCAGTTCTTTCGCTATTACTCTTCCCACCTCTTCCATAAGCGGCTCATTCCAAGAGGATGCAAGTCCAATGCTGGTAGGAAAGACCGTTGTCCCTATCGCCATATGACCGTGAGGGGCTTCCTCGGCCAGAATTATCGGGATACCCAGTCTGGTACTGTCGATGGCATACCGCTGCATGGCGTTGTATACCTTTGCTGACAGAACGGGATCAAGTCCGTTTTCTATGGTCTTCTGAGTCCATGGATCAGCACGGAATACAGCCCACAGCATTCCTCCATGCTGATTGTCCATGAAATCCCTGAATTGGTCGGTTATGTCCACGACCGGGCCATCAGGAGTCATCTCCTTACTGTACATGGGCCAACCAAGAGGACACACTATCTGGCCTATCTTTTCCTCAACCGTCATTCTGGAGAGAAGGTCCTTAGTTCTTGCATCAGTTGGCTTGGATGAGTCCTTATATAAAGGAGAACCTCCTCCACATGAACACATGAGGAGGATCACCGTCATGACGGCGGCCAGAGTTGAACAGAAGGAATGTCTTTCAACGGAGGAGTCCGGTTTCATGGAAACTCTGTTTATACGGTCAGCAAACTTACGAATTATTCTTTAAAATATGCCTCGGGAGCGATTGCCGCAAAGCATATTCCGGGGCGAATGGCTATCTTTGCAAGTGAAGAGAGCTGCCGTGGATGGAAACCTCACCCTCATACGTCCCAGAAGGTCTTTTCCCTCCCGGGAAGAGATACAACTCCTCTGTGGGGCGATTCAAGCGTATTTTCGGAGAAAGGCTCCAGAAACTCGTGATCGACGCCGGATTCACATGTCCCAACAGAGACGGGACGGTAGGATTCGGGGGATGCACATACTGTGACAACGCCGCCTTCCATCCAAATTACAGCACCCCTCAGATGGACATCCTCACCCAGCTTGATGAGGGAATCACTTTCCATAAGGTCAGGTACCGCAATGCCGGGAAATACCTCGCCTACTTCCAGGCGTATTCCAATACTTACGGCCCGCTGGAAAGGCTGCGCCAGGTCTATCTGCAGGCACTTTCTCACCCCGATGTCGTCGGCATTGTGATAGGGACCCGTCCGGACTGCATTGATGAAGAAAAGCTTGACCTTCTGGAAGGTTTGCTCAAAGAAGGAATCCCGGGATGGGAGCGTGAAGGATTCCCCAAACCTCTTGTGGTGGTGGAATATGGTATAGAGTCCTGCTATGACTCCACCCTTAAAAGAATCAACCGCGGGCATGATTTCAGATGCGCCCAAAAAGCCATAGAAATGACAGTGGCAAGAGGAATAGAGACCGGTGCACATTTCATTATGGGTCTTCCGGGTGAAACCCCTCAGATGATGCTCTCGGAATGTGACGCGATAAACGCTCTTCCACTTTCCAGCGTCAAGTTCCACCAGCTGCAGATAGTGAAAGGTACGGCAATGGAAAAGGAGTTCGATCTTCATCCCGAAGACTTCTGGATGCCTTCGCTCCCCGAGTATCTTGACTTCATGATTGACGTTCTGGAAAGACTGCGGCCGGATCTGGCCATTGAAAGGATCGCAGGAGAAGTCCCTCCAAGGTTCGTGAATTCCACCAGATGGGGGCTTGTCCGGAACTTCGAAATCCTCAGGATGCTGGAAGAAAGACTTGAGGAAAGGGGCACTTTCCAGGGCAGGTTATACCTCAATGTCGCACAACAATAATCCCCTCCTTGATGCCAAAGAGGGGAACTTCAAGTATATGTCTGAACGATGTCTACTTCCCGGCTATGTGCTTTTCCCAAGCCCATGCTGCGGCCAAAGTGTCTTCAACACTCCTTTCGGCTTTCCAACCCAGTTTTTCATTGGCAAGAGAAGGATCAGCCCAGATTGCTGTAACGTCTCCAGCACGTCTGGGGGCGAACTTGTAGTTGAGTTTGACTCCGTTCACCTTCTCGAAAGCGTTGACAAGTTCAAGGACTGAAACCGGCCTTCCGGTTCC
>DBWN01000198.1:3506-15913 GCA_002308935.1 Bacteroidales bacterium UBA1237
GTGATGAACGGCACCAGATTGTTGGGCACTCCTCTGGGAAGTTCACCGATAAGTGCTGAAGGATGGGCTCCGATAGGATTGAAATACCTCAAAGCTATGCCCTTGATAGGACCTTCTACAGATGAACCGGCCTTGACTTCCTTCCCGTAGCGTGCATAAGCCTTCACGCTGTCACGAAGGATGTCTTCGCACATCTGTTTGGTATTGCCATAAGGGGATGTCGCAGGCTGACGGGGAGACTTCTCTGTTACTGGCAGTTCATCCGGTTCTCCGTAAACCGTAGCCGATGAAGAGAAGAGCACATTGCATCCTCCGTGGGTTTTGGCGGCCTCAAGGACATTGAGGAAACTCTCCAGATTGTTCCTGTAATACTTGATAGGTTCATCGACTGACTCACCTACGGCCTTGAATGCCGCGAAGTGGATCACAGCGTCAATCCTGTACTGCGAGAAAAGCCTGTCGACGGCTTCCGCATCGCAGAAATCCATCTTCACAAACGGGATGTCATCCCTTCCGGTGATCTTTTTCACTCCTTCGAAACAAGTCATGTCGCAATTTGACATGTCATCAGCCACCACTACTTCATAGCCCGCTTCGATCAGTTCAACGGTAACGTGGCTTCCGATGAAGCCGGCGCCACCCGATACAAGTACTCTTTTTGCCATAGTGAATCTTCGTTAATCAAGTCGGAATTTTTCCGCGACCGCAAAAATAATCAAAAAGAGCGTCATATCAGTACTCATTCCGGTTCAAAATCTTATTTTTGCATTCATGAGAAGAACAGTCATCACCATCATTTCCGTGGCATTGTCAGCCACGTACGGTATCTTGGCCTCAGGTCAGGCACGTCCCGCAGCACAGTCATTGGAGCAGTCTCCCCAATACGTACAGAACTACATAGACGTCATCAGCTCAGCCGAGCCGATGAAAAGCGCCTCTTTGGGTGTGGTGGCAAGGACGGTCGGAGGAAAGACCCTCGTCGACCACAACGGAGAGAAAAAGCTCATCCCTGCGTCCAACACCAAACTGATCTCCACAGGCCTCGCAATGCATGTGCTCGGTGCGGATTACAAGTTCAAGACGCGGATAGGATACAGCGGAAAGATCGAGGACGGAATCCTGAAAGGTGACCTCTACATCATCGGAGGTGGAGACCCGACCCTTGGCGTAAAGGATTCCATCGTCTCTTACATTGACGCCACTTTCGCAAAATGGTACAATGCCATGAAAGCGGCAGGAATCAAGAGCATCGACGGAAAAATCATCGGTGACGGCAGATTCTTCGAGGGCCAGCCGGAACACGGTTCCTGGAGCTATGGCGACATCGGCACATACTACGGGACCGGAGGCAATGGACTGAGTTTCTACAGGAATGTGGTTGACATAAACGTCAAAGCGGGACCCAGAGTCGGAGCCCCCATCTCCCATGAGGTCTCTTATCCGGATACTCCCTGGATGACATACACCTTCTCATGCACTACCGGGAAAAAAGGCACCGGGGACGAACTGTACCTGTACACCAACGACCTCGCCCCTGTAGGAGACCTTAGAGGCACCTTCGCCATTGACCGTCAACCGAGGAAAGAGGAGGTCAGCAACAAGTTCGGGGCCCTCACTTGTGCTCTGTATTTCAGCAGATATCTGGAGAAATACTCCGTCAAGGCCAAAGGCGGCATCGCTGATACTGACATGGCCGGTAACATCAGGACGGCTATTTACCCTCTCGTGACAGAGGGAAAAGCTGAAGACGTGGACAAACTCACCATCCTTGCCACAACCGAGTCCCCCACCTTGAAGAGGATCGCAAGGATAACGAACTACGAGAGCGACAATTTCTACGCTGAGACACTCCTAAGGATGGTCGCCAAGCAGAAAACCGGCAGAGCGGAATACGATTCATGCGGTGTGGCCGCGATGAAGGTCCTGCCTTCCCTTGGAGTAGACCCTTCTTTCGGCATCGACCTGGTGGACGGAAGCGGCCTTTCAAGACAGGACAACATCTCCCCTGATTTCTTCTGCAGGTTCTTGACCGGAATGATGTCATCACCCGTATTCCCGGATTACATCGAGACCCTTCTTTCCCCCGGGAAAGGAGGCTACTCAGCAAGGATGCAGGATGAGAGCAATGCCATCAAGAGCAGGATATTCTTGAAGAGCGGCTCCATGAATGGAGTCAGATGCTTCAGCGGCTATATCGTTCCGACCGACGGCGGTAAAGAAGACACCATAGTCTTCTCTGTCATGGTCAACAACTACAATGGTCCGAACTGGAAGGTGATGGGACAGATCGACAAGATCATCGCCCTAATAGCTTCAATGAACTAAGAGCATATGGAGCCGTACCGTTTCTTGTCGGCGGTCATTTCAGCCGCCATACTCATCGGATGTTCTGCCAGTGATCCCGGAGATTTCACAAAGGAGGAAAAAAGAATCATCTCCAATTCAGGGGAGGTGATGTACGTTCCTGTCATCTGGGATGAAGAGGACTCCCTTCTTCTCAGGACCAAGTGCATAGACTTCTCGGAAAAAGCCCTTGCAAGCGAAGAAATGAAGGTTCTTTGCCGCAAGATGTTTTCGACGGTGCAGTCCCCTCAGCAGGACGGAGTCGGGCTGGCCGCTACCCAGGTAGGGCTTGTGCACAGGATTTTCGTGCTGCAAAGGTTGGACAAAGAAGGAGAACCTTTCGAGGCTTATGCCAACGCCCATATAGAAGAATACCTCGGAGAAGTGTCCTACGGTTCCGAGGGATGCCTTTCAGTCCCGCCTTACAGAGGAGACGTCCCCAGATATGAAGGAGTCATCGTCTCCTACCGTGACCCTTTCACCCTGGAGCATAAAAGGGATACCGTGACAGGATATACAGCGATCATTTTCCAGCATGAGAATGACCACCTTGACGGGACGATATACCGTGACAAAGCCGAAAATGTCACCATCGACGAAGACTGGAAAGAAGAGAGGCGCGAATTCTCAGACAAGGGACTGTACGACAAGCCGGATTGGATGAAATACCCAAAGGCGCCGGAACAGTAGCTCCAGAATCCTTCAGATCAACCTTTGAAAACCGACCTCACGAAGGCCGGAATATCGGCGACTTTCACCACTTCAATGGAACCGGCGGCTTTCCTGTCGAAAGAGGCGTATTTCGATACGTAAATCTTCTTGAATCCAAGCCTTGCCGCCTCCGTTATCCTGCGTTCAACCTGACCCACGGGGCGGATTTCTCCACTAAGGCCAACCTCACCTGCGAAACACACATCGGCGGGTATCGCGTAATCGAAATTCGACGATAAAACTGCGCAAACGACTGCCAGGTCGCAAGCGGGATCCGCCACTCTCAGGCCTCCGGCCATATTGAGGAACACGTCCTTCATGTTCAGTTTGAATCCTGCCCTCTTTTCAAGGACGGCCAGAAGCATGTTGAGCCTCCTGACATCATATCCGGTGGCGGAACGTTGCGCGGTTCCGTATGCGGCGGTGCTGACAAGAGCCTGCACTTCGAAAAGGAAAGGACGAAGCCCGTCGAGCATGGCGGCGATCGCTGTCCCGCTGAGGCCCTGCTCGTGCATCGGCATCAGCATCTCCGACGGATTGGTGACTTCACGGAGACCCTTCCCCGTCATCTCGAAGACAGCCAGTTCGGAAGTTGAACCGAAGCGGTTCTTGATACTCCTTAAGAGCCTGTACGATCCCTTGTCGTCTCCCTCAAACTGAAGCACCACATCGACTATATGCTCCAGTATCTTCGGACCGGCTATATATCCGTCCTTGGTGATATGACCGATAAGGATAACCGGAATGCCGGTTGACTTGGCGAAATGAAGCAGCATCGAGGTGACTTCCTTTATCTGGGTGACACTGCCCGCTGAGGAGTCGACGTTTCCTGAATACATGGTCTGGACGGAGTCCACTATCATCAGCCCCGGCTGAATCTCGTTCGCCTGGGCGAGGATATTCTCCATGTTGGTCTCGCTGTATATATAGATATTGGAGTCATCGCCTCCGAGCCGGTCCGCTCTCATCTTGACTTGACGGGGGCTTTCCTCTCCGGACACGTAGAGGGTCTTCAAAGAGGGGCAGCCCAAAGGGATCTGTATGGAGAGAGTGGATTTTCCGATACCGGGTTCTCCTCCGATAAGAATGAGCGAGCCCTCCACCATTCCTCCTCCAAGGAGCCTGTCCACTTCTCCGTTCCCGAGCGATATCCTCTTTTCTTGGGCGGAGCCCACTTCACGAAGTTGTCTTGGGGAATGTCCGGCGCTTCTTTGTGCCGCGGCCGCGTTCTTCTTGGGAGCACCCGTAGCCACGGTCTTCTCGACCATAGTGTTCCACTCTCCGCATGCAGGGCAACGCCCCATCCATTTGGGGCTTTCATTTCCGCAACTCGTGCAGAAGAACACCGTTTTTTCTTTTGCTGTAGCCATATCTTGACAATGTGCTATCTCTTGAGTTCAAAGACTTCCATCGAATGAATCCTTCCTTCGTCAATATGGAAGCGTAGTGCGGTCCTCACCACATGCCAACCCTGGATGCCGGCCGCACCCGGGTTTATCGCAAGAAGGTTGTAAGTGTCATCGTGCATGACCTTGAGTATATGGGAGTGTCCGCAAACGAAGATGTCCGGACGATGGGCGTCTATCATCGCTCTCACATTGAGGGGATAATGCCCCGGATACCCTCCGATGTGGGTCATAAGCACCTTCTTCCCTTCGCAATTGAAGAGCTGGGTCAAAGGGCACTCGAAACGTATTTCCTGAGCATCACAATTGCCGTACACCCCGACAAGGGGCTTGAATGCGGAAATCTTGTGCACGAAATCTATCCCTCCCCCGAAATCTCCGGCATGCCAGATCTCATCGACGGGCTCAAGGAACTTCCTGAACTCATCGCTGAACACGCCGTGGGTGTCCGATATGACGCCTATGAACATACGCTAAAGCTTGATGATGATCTTCTTCTTATAGAGCACCCACTGGATGCAGAAAATGATGAACGCGAAAATGAGCGCCCAAAGAAGGGACAAGTACTCGTTCGCACCGAACCACTTGGCCTGGTTGAATCCCAGAGGAGACCAGGTCTTGACAAGGACTGCGGACATCACGAAAGCGGTAAGGGCGTTGGTTCCCATGATCTTGAACGGGGTGAAAGGCTTCTCATACCCACGGACATCTATCCAGTAGGCCAAGAACCCGAGAGCGAGCATCGCCCAACCGCCGGCATAAAGCACATAGGAAGCTGACCATAGAGCCTTGCAGATGGGAACCCATATGCTGAGAATCATGGCGAGGCCAAGGCTGAGGCAGCCGTATACCATTATCCTGGTGATTGTCCCGACGGGAGAACTCTGCACAAGAGAGGAATCTGCAGCGTAACGTCTGCCGCTCCTAATGATGAGGGAACCTATAAGGTATCCCAGCAGAGCGGTACAAGCTCCTGTCATGCTGCCGAGAGGTCCCTCCGGATCGAAGGCTACAGCGACACCGTCGGCATTCTGGTATCCATGATATACATGGGAATCCCCCAAAAGCGCAAGGTCGATCTTCCCGGAGATGTTGCCTTCAAGCGTGAAAGGACCGGGGTCCGTCCCGAAAATCACAAGAATCAGCGTGTATACAGTCATGAGGACTCCCATAGCTATCATGATCTTGCCCGGCTTCTTGAGCCAAAGGGCGATGACACCCGCGATCATGTATGAGATACCGATCCTCTGAAGTACGCCGAATATCCTCTTGTGGGCAAGCCAATACATGTAATTGGACCCGAATGAGGCGGAAGGATCGTGCGGAGATGTCGGGAAGAAAGGATACAGGTTGCACAGCAAACCTACGATGAAAATCAGTATGCCTCTTCTTATCACTTTCCAATAGGTCAGTTTCGATGCAGCCTCCTGTTTGGAGAACGAGAAAGCCATCGCGCAGCCTGCGCAGAAAAGGAAAAACGGATACACGAGGTCCGTAGGGGTGCATCCCACCCAGGGAGCATGCTCCAGCGGAGGGAATATATGCGACCAACTTCCAGGGTTGTTCACAATACACATGAAAGCCACCGTGATGCCTCGCAGGACATCAAGGGAGACGTACCTTTTAGTTGCTGTACTGGTCATTATGATATCGTTTGGTTCAGTATCTTGCACTAGTCCATATACCGTAAATACACGGCTGTCGCGGCGGTTACCGCAGCGGTTTCAGTTCTTAATCTGGAGTCCCCCAGATGCACCGGTATGAATCCTTCAGAAAGGGCCAGGGACGCTTCCTCTTTAGAGAAATCCCCTTCAGGCCCTATCATGATGACGATGTCCTTTCCTTCGTACCCCTGAAGGACATCTTTTATGGACCTCCTCGGAACCGATCCGTCCTCAAAGCAGTAGGCGATAAGCCTCAGAGAATCCTTTGGGGCGGATGTGATGAAATCCTTGACGGAAACGGTATCGCCCAATTCGGGAATCTTTCCCTTCAACGACTGCTTTGTCGCCGAAAGGAGGATCTTTGAGAGCCGTTCGGGTTTCACGACCTTGCGTTCTGAATGCTCTCCGATAACAGGGACGATGAGGTCGACACCTGTCTCAGTGGCCTTTTCACAGAACCACTCGTACCGGTCGATATTCTTGGTGGGGCATACCGCCATGGTCAGATTGTAGGGATGGCCTCCCCATCCGGGAATGCTCTCCAGGATCTCCGCGACGGCGGCCTTCGGGGAATCGTCCACGATCCGGCAGCAGAGCAGAGTCCCCTTGCCGTCGATGACGTTGATCTGGTCCCCGGCCCTGTGACGGAGGACCCTCACGCAGTGTGAGGATTCTTCAGGGTCAAGGGTGCAGAGATTCCTGCATCCTTCAGCACCCGGGCCGAAGTCACCGCTGTAGAATATCTCCATCTTTATTTACGGATTATCTCTATTTCACCTTTCATGCCCACTTTAAGGATCTGGGAAGAAAGTCCTGTGGACTCCTTCTCGAGGGAAGGATGGACCGTATAATCCACAGCATCCTTTATCTGCTGGCTTATCTCCTTGAAGTTCTTAGGGGAAGGTTCCCCTGAAATGTTGGCCGAAGTCGACACCAGAGGACGCCCCAGTTTGAAACAGAGCTGACGGGCGAACTCCACCATCGGGATACGGATTCCGACGGAGCCGTCCTCGGCTACGACATTGTAAGCAAGGAAATGCTTGTCCGCGACAGCCTCTTCTCCTTCCGCGGGGGCTTTTCCCCTGATGGCTTCCGGATAAACGATCGTCATCGGACGGTCATTCACTTCAACCAGCTGGACAGCGATATCGGGAATGTCCTTGACGTATCTCCCGACCATGTCCAGACTGCTGGCAAGAAGGACGAGGGCCTTGCTGTCTTCACGTTTCTTAATGGAATAGACCTTTGAGACGGCCTGGGGATTGGTCGCGTCGCAACCTATTCCCCATATGGTATCAGTAGGATAGAGGATGATTCCCCCTTCCTTAAGCACCTTCACCGCTTCGGCGAGGATATCTGCCTGTGGTTTCATTGCTGCTGCGGATTATCGATTGAAACTGTCGCGATCACCGGGAAGTGATCTGAATAATAAACCTTTTCCACCTCATGTGAGACTATAGGGTATTTACCGGGGAAAAGTATGTAATCTATACGTACGAAGGGACGGAGCAGAGTATATGTCGCTCCGAATCCCTTTCCGGCCTCCACGAAAGAGTCCCTTCTGCCCCTTCTCAGCCTGTAATAGGTGTAGGACATCGGAGTGTCATTGAAATCCCCGGTAACGATCGCCTCATATGGGCTGTTCTCGATATCGGAGAGCACCGCTTCGACCTGACGGGGTCTACGCACGATTGAGGACTTCATCTTCTGCTCAGTGTCCTTGAGCACGTCTCCTCCGGAAGAGTCTCCCGAAATGAGTCTTGTCAAAACATTCGCCAATCTTGACACCGAGATGTTGTAGCTCTGGAGATGGCAGTTGTACACCCTGAATTTCTTTCCTTGGATCTCGTAGTCAGAATATATCGCGATATTGGATGTGCCGTCGAAATCTATCTTGCCCTTATTGATTACAGGGGTCTTTGAAAGGGTAACATTGCCGTAACATCCATAGTCTGTAGTAAAGACGAAATATTCGATGTCATACCCGGGGAAGCGGGACGAGAAGTACTTTTTGAGCTGCTCGGCGGACGGGTATTGGACCTCCTGAAGGCACACGATGTCGGGATCCTCATCAGAGAGGAACTTCACCACAGAATCCATGCACTCGGAAGGGTCCGCTGTCTTGTTCCTTTTTGACGACATCCGGAACCTGCCCACATTGTAGGATACTATCTTGGCCGTATTACCAAGGGCAAGATCCCCGTCCACGTCTTTCTTATGCTGGAACTGATAATATCTTCCCACAATGAAAAGAGACGGTATTATAGCCAACAACGGTATGAGGGCGGCTTTAGACTTCCTGAGGATCGCCCATACGAGAAGGAACGCATTGAGGAGCCATACAGGGACGAAAATAAGGCCCAACAAT
Organism: Bacteroidales bacterium UBA1237; assembly: GCA_002308935.1. GTDB lineage: Bacteria > Bacteroidota > Bacteroidia > Bacteroidales > UBA932 > Cryptobacteroides. Next base: position 11,999 of record DBWN01000198.1, read on the forward strand.
GTCATGAACCATGCACTTGCAGGGTTGAAGAACATGGAAAGGTAGCTGAGCACAAGAAGCCCCGCCGCAAGGATCATAAGCGCCCTTGAGGTGATGCCCATGAAAAGGCTTTTCTTTGCGGGTTTCTTCTTGGACATTGACTTGAAAAGCTAGAACCAGGAATCCCTGTCCCAAAGCTTGTGGGACTTCTTCCAGTAAAGCATGACCAGCCAGCCTATCAGCATACCGCCCAGATGAGCGAAGTGCGCGATGCCTTCTGCTGTTCCGGTCACTCCTGTGACAAGCTCAATACCCGCGAATATCAGTACGAACCATTTCGCCTTCAAGGACACCGGCGGGAAGATGAGAGTCAGAACTGAATCCGGATACATCATGGCATAACCGATGAGAACGCCGTAGATAGCTCCGGAGGCACCGAGAACAGGAGTCCTGTAAAGCGCCTGGAGTGCAGCTGTGTTCTGAGCCGAGGCATATGAGAGGGCCTGGAGATATTCAACCCCGGTATGAAGAGCCACCGCCCCGAGACCGGTCAGGAAATAGAACACCAGGAATTTCTTCGAGCCTATCGCATTCTCGAGAGCTGACCCGAAAATGAACAGGGTGTACATGTTGAAGAAGATGTGCCAGAATCCTCCGTGCATGAACATATGGGTCAGCACCTGCCACCATCTGAAGAAAGGTGACGCCGGGAAGAACATGGCGAATGTCCCGATCATGAAGTCTTCACTTATCAAAGTGGCGACGAACATGATCAGGTTGATGATGATGAGGTTCTTGGTCACTGTCGGGATGCCCGCCATAAAACCGCTCCTTCCGTTATAATATGCCATAAGCTGCTGTCATTTTATATGGGTCAGAACTTCCCGTCTATTTCCTGAACGGAAATCATCGACAGGATTTTCTGTCCCGATGAAGTGTATTCGGAGTTTGAACAGCCGAACAAAGTGTCAATAAGTTTACGGGCATCATGCGCGGAGGTGATCTTCTCCCCTCTTGCCGCACCCATTCTGGCGAATTTCTCCGCCATAGCGCTCTCCATCATTCCGGCGAGAGTTGCAGTACCGGTATCCGTTATCGCTATCAGCACATCAGCCATAAGGGCCTCCACGGACCTGTCATCGCATGAAAAGCCTTCGGGAACCCCGTTCACCACTATCTTGTCCATATCCTTGGGTGAAATGTCGAACCCAAGACCGGCGAGGTACTCCAAGTGCTCCTCGAACACCAGTCTGTTTTCGGGGCCGACGGATATCTCGACAGGGAACATGGTCACACGTGTGACAGGGGCATTGGCAGATATCGCGGACAGGAATCTTTCATAAAGGATCCGCTCCCATGCCCTTCTTATGTTAACAAGCATAAGGCCTGACTTGACGGGAGTCACTATGTATTTCCCCTGTAAAATGACGACATCCGTAGAAGGGAGAGTCCTGTCTTCGAAAAGCTTCCCGTAGTCCTCCTTTTCCTTGCCGGAGAAAGACCCGAAATCCGGATATCCTTTCGAAGGAGTGTCAGACATCTTCGGGAAAGATCCACCGAAATCCGGTTCACCGTTCTTGAAACCGTCGAAAGAGTGGCTTCCTCCGGAATAACCTGCTGACTTGCCGGATTGTGTCTCGAAAGGATTGTATGAAGGGTCAAAAGAACCTGAGGGCGGAAGCACTTCCGGACGGTAACTCTGATAGTTTTTCCCGAAGGTGGGAAGTTCAGGGGCGTCCGAAAGGTCGAACTCCAGTCCTGTAGAGAAAGAGTTCTTTCCCAGACTCTCCCTCACTGCCGCATACAGGATCTGGAAGACGACAGAGTCGTCCTCAAACTTGATTTCTGTTTTCGTCGGACTGATGTTCACATCTATGGAATCCGGATCGATGTCCATGTAGATGAAATACGAAGGGGCGGCTCCGTCAGCTATCATGTCTTCATAAGCCTTCATGACCGCCTTATGCATGTAGGGGCTGCGGAAGTATCTCCCGTTGACGAAGAAGAACTGCTGAGAAACAGTCTTCTTCGCCTCGTCAGGTCTGCAGATGTATCCGCTTAAATTTACGACAGAAGTTGAAGCGGAAAGCTCCACAACCTTGTCGGCGGTGCTCCTGCCCAGAAGGTCCTGGATACGGAACTTCAGAGATTTCGCCTTGCGAAGGACATGCACGTCCTTTCCGTTGTGTACAAGAGTGAATCCGATTTCGGGCCTTGTGAGAGCCACCCTCGTGAACTCTTCAAGGATGTGCTTGAATTCGACATTGTCGGACTTGAGGAACTTTCTCCGCGCAGGGACATTGTAGAAGATGTTCCTGACTGAGAAACTTGAACCCTTGGGCGCGGACACCTCAATTGTGGAAAGATGTTTCGAGTCAGCGAAGTCCACCTGGCAACCGACCTGGTCTTCTTCCCTGCGGGTTTTGAGAGTCACCTCAGAAACGGCTGCGATAGACGCCAGCGCCTCTCCTCTGAACCCGTAAGTCTGGATGTGCTGAAGGTCTTCAGCAGTACTTATTTTGCTGGTAGCGTGCCTTTCAAAGCACAACACAGCCTCATCGGGAGACATTCCGCATCCGTTGTCTATGACCTGGATAAGAGTCCTCCCGGAATCCTTTATGATCACTGTGACCTGGTCAGCACCAGCGTCCACAGCGTTTTCAAGCAACTCCTTCACCACGGAAGAAGGCCTTTGAACGACCTCTCCCGCAGCGATCATGTTAGCGATGTTCGACGGCAGTATCCTTATGTCCATTCCCCACTATTGAAAAGTTTCTGCGCGATTCAAAGGCAAAGCCTAAAGGATCGAGAAGAACTTCGTGAAATACAACAGGACTACGATTATCAGAAGAAGACCGACAAGCCCGATGATGGACTGTGCCTTTCCGGTCCCTCTCCTGCGTGAGTAGTTCCCGCTGCGGAAAGCACCCTGAATGTAGGAGCCGGGAGTGTATTCCCCTTTCTCCTTGTCTTTTTCTTCACTACCGTCAACCTTGCCGAACATCTTGCGACGCTCTTCGGCTTCCTGGTCATAGTATATTGGCTTGTAATTGAAGACCCTGTGTTCCTGGTCCCCGAACATACCGAATCTGGCCATAGCGAAAACAATTTTAGTTAACTAGCGAAGTTAGCATAATTTTCTGTATTTTTGCTTCATCCGGGTCCCAAATTGACCCTATGGGCGAAGTCATGCCGTAGCTGCGTATGGCTGCCTGACAAGTGAAACCGCAGATTCCAAGTTTTTTGATATGAGCAATGAGTATAAGAACTGTCCCTTCAGGGTCGGAAACGGATATGATGTCCACCAGATGAAAGAGGGACTTCCGATGTGGCTGGGTGGGGTAAGGATAGAAGACAGCGCAGTAGGGTTCGTGGCCCATTCTGACGGAGACGTCGCCATTCATGCCCTTTGTGATGCCCTTTTGGGATGCCTGGCTCTCGGGGACATAGGTCATCATTTCCCCGACACGGGAGATGAATGGGCAGGCATAGACAGCAAGATCCTGTTGTCCAAGGTGATCTCAATGCTCTCAGAAAAGGGATGGGCAGTCGGGAACGCCGACATCACCATCGCTCTCCAAAAGCCCAAAATCGCAAAGTATGTCCCTCTTATGAGAAAGACTCTGGCCGATGTCATGGGTGTGGATGAAGATCAGGTATCAGTCAAGGCCACAACAACAGAAAAGATGGGATTCGTGGGAAGATGTGAGGGGTGCCAAGTCTGGGCTACAGCCCTCATCTGGAGAAAGTCCTGATAACTTTTTCGAGTTTTTCTTTGCAGTTTAGGAAAACTGTTGTACATTTGCAGTCCCAATCGGGAAAATACCGACATTGAGATATGGTGTAATGGTAGCACTACAGATTCTGGCTCTGTCAGTGAGGGTTCGAGTCCTTCTATCTCGACTGAAAATCAGCCTTCGTCAAGCTGATTTTTAT
>DBWN01000068.1 GCA_002308935.1 Bacteroidales bacterium UBA1237
GACCCCCTGATTATGAGTCAGATGCTCTAACCAACTGAGCTATGGGACCAATACGCAAAGCGAATACCTGATTCGCTCTGCAAATATAACACTTTTCGGGGATAATCTGAAAAGAACCCCCTAAAGTTCTTATACCTTTATCTCAACAGCTACACCTGAAGGAAGCTCGAGCTTCATCAGAGCGTCGACGGTCTTTGCNNTTGGAGTCGTCGATGTCGAGAAGACGGCAGTAGTTGTTAAGTTCGAACTGCTCACGGCTCTTCTTGTTTACGAAGGTTGAGCGGTTCACAGTGAAAATCTTCTTGTCAGTGGGAAGCGGAATAGGTCCGCAAACCTTGGCACCGGTAGCAGTCACTGTGTCAGCGATCTTCTTTGCTGATTTGTCAAGCAGCATGTGATCGAAAGATTTGAGTTTGATTCTGATTTTCTGACTCATATCTGTAATCTTATTACCTATTTTACAATTCTTTAAACATCTTCATCATACTTCGCCCTGGAATAACCGCTCTTCTCGATTATATCCTTCGCCAAGTTGGCGGGAACCTCGGAATAGTGGTCGAAACTCATGGTGCTGGTGGCACGGCCTGAAGAAAGGGTCCTCAGGACAGTGACATAACCGAACTGTTCAGCCAGAGGAACGAAGGCCTTGATGATACGAGCACCGTTAGCGGTGGTATCCATGGCACTTATCTGTCCACGACGGCGGTTAAGGTCACCTACTATGTCACCCATGTACTCCTCGGGAGTAACGACCTCAAGGTTCATAATGGGTTCCAGGAGAACAGGTTTCGCCTTAGGGCAAGCATGACGGAATGCCATTCGGGCGGCAATTTCGAATGAAAGTTGGTCTGAATCCACAGGGTGGAATGAACCGTCAATGAGGGTCACCTTGAGTGAAGGAACCTCATATCCGGCAAGGACACCGTTCGCCATAGCGGATTCGAAACCCTTCTGTACTGAAGGGATGTATTCCTTGGGAACGTTTCCTCCCTTGACCTCGTTGATGAACTGGAGTCCGGTAACGCCCTCATCTGCGGGTCCGACCTCGACGATGATGTCAGCGAACTTACCACGGCCTCCGGTCTGCTTCTTGAAGACTTCACGCAACTGGCAAGTGCCTGTGATGGACTCCTTGTAGTTGACCTGAGGGGCACCCTGGTTGATTTCCACGCCGAATTCACGACGGAGACGGTCAACGATGATGTCAAGATGAAGTTCACCCATTCCGCTGATGACGGTCTGGCCGGTCTCATGGTCTGACTTGACGGTGAAGGTAGGATCCTCTTCAGCAAGTTTGCCGAGAGCGATTCCCAACTTGTCAAGGTCGCCCTGAGTCTTGGGCTCAACTGCGATACCGATAACCGGATCAGGGAATATCATGGACTCAAGAGTGATCGGATGATCCTCTGAGCATACGGTATCTCCTGTACGGAGGTCCTTGAATCCCACAGCTGCGCAGATGTCACCGGCCTCAACAAAATCTATAGGATTCTGATGATTTGAGTGCATCTGATAAAGGCGTGCGATCCTCTCCTTCTTTCCTGTCCTTGTATTATAGACATAAGATCCTGCATCGACCTTTCCTGAGTAAGCCCTTACGAAAGCGAGGCGTCCTACATAGGGATCAGTAGCGATCTTGAATACAAGTCCGCAGAAAGGTTCCTTGGAATCGGGATTGCGTTCAACTTCCTTACCTGTCCTGGGGTTTGTACCAGTTACAGCACCCTTGTCAAGGGGTGAGGGAAGGTAACGCATGACTGCATCCAGAAGGAATTGTACACCTTTATTCTTGAAAGAGGAACCACAGCAGGCGGGAACTATCTTCATTGAGATGGTACCCTTGCGGAGAGCTGCGATAACTTCATCATCTGTGAGGGAATCAGGGTCATCGAAATACTTCTCCATGAGGTTTTCGTCGCATTCGGCGGCGGCCTCAATCAGTTTCTCTCTCCACTTCTCAACTTCTTCCTCCATCTCAGCAGGGACTTCGGCGATTTTATAGTTGACAAGCTCGTCTGAGGAGTCATAATAGATGGCCTTCCTCGAAAGGAGGTCTACAATACCTTTGAATTTGTCTTCAGCGTCAATCGGCAAACAGACCGGAACAGCATTCGCACCGAGCTTGGTATGAATCTCCTCGACACATGCGAGGAAATCAGCTCCGACGCGGTCCATCTTGTTCACATACGCGATCTTGGGTACTCCGTACTTGTCAGCCTGACGCCAGACAGTCTCACTCTGAGGCTGTACTCGACCTACAGCGCAGAAAGTTGCGATCGTACCATCAAGCACACGGAGAGAACGCTCCACCTCGACTGTGAAGTCGACGTGTCCGGGAGTGTCGATGAGGTTGATCTGATAGACATCCCCGCCATAGTGCCAGAAGGCTGTAGTAGCAGCGGAAGTAATAGTGATACCCCTTTCCTGCTCCTGAACCATCCAGTCCATAGTGGCGGCACCCTCGTGAACTTCCCCTATCCTGTGGGTCTTACCCGTATAATAGAGGATACGTTCAGACGTGGTTGTCTTACCGGCATCAATGTG